>JAHFTZ010000091.1:0-2899 GCA_023265355.1 Terriglobus sp. | reverse complement strand
CAAAATGGGATTGAAGGTAAGCGATCTGGCACCGCGGGCGTTGCAGAGCGAGATCCGTGCGATGACGGCGGAGTGCCAGCGGATGGGTGGTGTAAACCTGGCGCAGGGCGTCTGCGACACGGATCCGCCGGAGGTGGTGCTGCGCGAGGCGAAGGCGGCGATGGATGCGGGGCTGAACCAGTACACGCGGATGGAGGGAATCGAGCGGCTGCGTGTGGCCGTGGCTACGGAGGTCTCCGCGCGGCATGGCGTGAGCGTTGACGCCGAGTGCGAGGTGCTGATTACGAGCGGGGCGACGGGTGCGTTTCACGCGACGGCGATGGCGCTGCTCAATCCGGGGGACGAGGTGATCGTCTTTGAGCCTTTCTATGGCTACCATCCGGGGACGCTGCGGGCGCTGCGGATGGTGCCGGTAATAGTTCCTCTCGTGGGCGATGACTGGGCTTTGGATGTGGATGCGATGCGTGCGGCGGTTACAGAGAAGACCCGGGCTGTGCTAATCAACACGCCGAGCAATCCTTCGGGAAAGGTCTTCTCGCTTGCGGAGCTGGAGGCGGTTGCGGCGCTTGCGCTGGAGCGGAATCTGTTTGTGTTTACAGATGAGATCTACGAGCACTTCACCTATGGCGAGCGACCGCATATCGCGATGCGCACGCTGCCGGGGATGCGCGATCGCACCATTACGATGAGCGGCTACTCGAAGACGTACAGCGTGACGGGATGGCGCATTGGAACGGTGATTGCCGATGCGCGATGGACGCCTTCGATCAGCTACTTCCACGACATGACGTATGTGTGCGCTCCTGCTCCGCTGCAGCATGGCGTGGCGGCGGGGCTGGAGATGCTGGACGCGGGGTTCTACAAGGGGCTGGCGACGGAGCATCTCTCCAAACGCACGTTGCTGGTGGATGCTCTGCGCGGGGCCGGTCTGACGCCGCACGTGCCGGAGGGGGCGTATTACATACTTGCGGAGGTTGCGCGTCTGCCGGGGGAGACGGCTTCGGAGAAGGCGCGGTGGCTGCTGCGCGAGACGGGCGTGGCCGGTGTGGCGGGGAGTGCGTTCTTTCGTCCCGGTGGAGGTGAGGGGTTGATGCGGTTTTGCTTTGCGAAGCAAGGATGCGGAGTTGAAGGAGGCTTGTGTGCGGTTGAGGGCGCTGCGCGCGTAGGTGTTTCGCCTTCCAAGTGATTAGATCGTCCTAAGGTTTTGAGTACAGCTTCGGCACTGGACTTGCCTGCTCATAAGGTCGAGGTCGTCCAACCATGCCGCCCACTCTCCAAGACGCATTGCAGTTTCATCAGGCTGGTGAACTCGCGCGGGCGGCACAACTCTATCGAGAGATTCTGACTGCAGATCCCCGGCATGCGGATGCGTATCATCTCCTCGGCGTACTGATGCATCAGATGCAGCACTGCGAGGCCGCCGTGGAGCTGATTGGCCACGCCATCCAGATCAACGAAGGCTTTGCTCCGTATCACAATAACCTGGGCAATGCGTTGGTTGCCCTGGGCAGAAGAGACGAAGCCAGGGCGAGCTTTCAGCGATCGATTAACCTGAACCGGAGTGCGGACACCTACATCAATCTGGCGACACTGGATCTGGGCGATGGCCGGATACGGGAGTCCAAAGCAGGATTTAAGGCTGCACTGCGGCTTTCACCCAAGCGATGGGAGGGCTTCGTGGGGCTTGGGAGGATTGCTAAAACAGAAGGAGAAAACAGGCTTGCCAGGCGATGGTTTGAAAGAGCCCTGTCGGTCAAGTCTGACTGTGTCTCCGCCCTCAACGGCCTTGGAGATCTGTGCTTTGAGGAGGAGCGGTTTCACGGAGCGGAAGAGTTCTATACACAGGCGACAGAGTGCCTTCCATCGGACGTGGATGCACACCTCAAGTTAGGCCATCTGCATATGAGGTTGGAGCGCTATCCGTCTGCGGCGGCGTCTTACGGGAAGGCCTACCGTTTGCTTCCGCAGAATCACAGTACGGCGATCCTGCTTGGGATTGCCCATCTGATGAATGAGGATCTGGAGGCAGCAAAAGAGATCGCAGCGCGTGCCCTGGAGCTTGATGAGCGGCATCCAGCTTCGCACCAACTGCTTGGGAATGTGCTTGTCCTTGGACGCGAGTACGAGAAGGCTCTGGACAGTTTCAAGCGCTCGCTTAGCCTCGATCCCAAACAGCATGATGCGATGAACGGGATGGGAAACGCTTACGATGGCCTGGGCGACTACGCCAGCGCGGCACCGGCATTTGCCTCTGCTCTTGCGCTGCAACCTCAGAATCCCTCTTACCTTCAAAACGTCGGGATCAACCTCTCCAGACAAGGCGATTGCCGGGCCCTCACGTTTTTCGATCGGGCGATCGCTCTTGCTCCCAACAACGCCGACGCTCATATTGCGTTGGCGGTGTGTCTGCTTTCCTTTGGGGACTACAAAAGAGGTTTTGCCGAGTATGAGTGGCGCTGGCGCAGTCCGCCGTTCAGCAAACAGCATCGGCAATATGACGAGCCCTTGTGGGATGGATCACCGCTCCTGGGCAAAACCATCCTTCTTCATGCGGAGCAGGGTCTGGGAGACACTCTCCAGTTCGTTCGGTTTCTGCCGCAGGTAGCCCGCCTGGGAGGAACCATTCTTCTGCTCGTACAGCCACAGCTCTTCAGGCTCTACGAATCGCTGGAGGGGATACACGCTTGTCTGCGTCAGGGCGTCGATCCGCTTCCCGCATTCGAGGTTCACTGCCCATTGCTTTCTCTGCCTGCTGTGCTGGGAACGCAACTCCAGACGATTCCCGAACCGATCGATCTGCGCGCGGTGGTGGGTGTGGGGCAGCAGCGACCATTGAAGACCGTCTTGAACGTGGGTCTGTCATGGGCGGGCAATCCCTAACATGTGCGGGATTCTCTTC
>JAHFTZ010000090.1 GCA_023265355.1 Terriglobus sp. | reverse complement strand
AAAATCAGCACACAATCGACACCCCGCATCCACTCCAATACTCCCCAAAAGAGCCAGATTCTTGGGCTCCAGCGAGGCATTTGTTCCCACGAACCGAACGTTTCTTTCCACAAGCGTCAAACCTCGCCACCAAGCAACGATTCCGCCGCCAAACTACTCCATGTACAAAGCACCTAGATAACCGGTTCGGGACATACCCGAAACGGTCCTTAGTTTGAGTTGTTTGTTGTACCAAAATGCAGAACACAGGGCAGCGGGCGGGGGTTTTCGCGATTTCCTCCCTTTGTCACCGGCCAAGGAGAATCGCACTGCAACCGCTGCTCTTCTGCACCCTTTTCAGAATCGAAATAACGAACCGACCGAAAGGAACGATAGCGACATGTCCAGCGAAAACAACAAGAATTCAGAAGTGGAAAGCACGCTCAAGGAAGTCATCGGCGTCCTCATTGATGGCGAAGAAGGCTTTCAGAAGATCGGTCACGACCTGAAGGATGAAACGCTGAAGCGCTACTTCCTCGCTGAATCTCTCAAGCGCGCCAGCTTCAAAGGCGATCTGGAAGATGTCCTTATCAAGGCGGGCGTACATGATGCCTTCAAGGAAAAGGGCACCGTAGCCGGTTCCATCCACCGGACCTGGGGCGAGATCAAGCAGGCCTTCGGCGGCGACGATCACACCCTCCTGGCAACGGCTGAGGGAGGCGAAGATACCGCCAAGAAAACCTACGCAGACGCCCTGAAGAAGGATCTTCCGCTCCCCGTACACCAGCTCCTCAGCGAGCAGGCCGCACACATTCAGACCTCACACGACTATGTGAAGGCCGCACGCGACGCGCGTAAGTAGTTAATCTCTAACCAACAACACAAAGGCCCCGCGATCACTCGCGGGGCCTTTCTCATTACAATCCAACACATGTCCAGACTGAAAATCGCCGGGCTCTACCTGCAGGCTCTGTTCTATGTCTTTGCCGGGATCAACCATCTCTGGCATCCCCAGTCGTATCTGGGCATCATGCCACCCTACTTCGGTGCTCCCGCGTTCTGGGTGGCCTTTACGGGCTACTGCGAAATCGCTGGAGGCCTGGGCCTTTTGCTACCCCGGACACGCCGCGTGAGCGCCTGGGGACTCGCTGCCATGCTGCTCGGCTACTTCACCGTGCACATCCACATGCTCGTCCACCAGGCCGACCTCTACTCCATGGTCCCGGTTTGGGCGCTTTGGGCGCGTCTGCTCTTTCAGCCTGTTCTGATCGCGTGGGCACTGCTCTACTGCGGACCTACTTCTGCAGATGCAGCCAAACCAGCAGACCGGCACCCAGCAGAATCCGGTAAATCGCAAAGATCGTAAATCCGCGCTTCCGGACCCATCCAAGGAACCACGCCACGACTACATAAGCAACGACAAACGACACAGCCAACCCAATAATGAGCACCATCCAGCCCTGCGCGTCGATCACCAGCGGCGTAAGCGTATCTGCTGCTTCTGCTGCCTTTGGATGCAACGCCTTGAGCAGGCTGTAACCCGTCGCCGCAATCATCGTGGGGATGGACAAAAGGAAGCTGAACTCAAGCGCCGTGGGCCGATCCATGCCTGCAAGCTGTCCCGAGGCGATCGTTGCCATGGAGCGCGAAGTGCCTGGAATCACAGCACTTATCACCTGGGCCAAACCGATCCAGACCGCTTGAAAGATGTTGATGTCCTCAACGTGGGTCGTCGAAGCCTCGCGGCGGGCCGCCCAGGCATCCACAGCCCACATAATGATGCCGCCCACCAGCAGCGCCAGGGCCATCACTGTCAGATTCTCAAGGTTTTCGCCCACTTTTTTCGATAGGATCTTCGCCGGAACTGCCGTGCAGACAAAAGCGATAAAAGTCAGCGTGATCGGGTGCGTGAGCCACGTCTTTCCGCCCCTCTCGCCGGTCGGAAAAGTCCGGAAAAATCCGATGAGGAAGAGCAAAAGAAGGGCCAGAATAGCCCCCAACTGGATCACGATCGTGTACATCTTCCAGTACGGATCGGCCAGATTGATGTGCAGAGCGGCCTCTGCCAAGCGCAGATGGGCTGTGGAGCTAACAGGCAAAAACTCGGTCAAACCTTCGACGATGCCAAGAATCACTGAAACCAAATAAACGTTCAAGCTCTCTCCAATACGAGACCAGAATCAGTCGCGGTCATTTCCATACACAGGAATTCCTTGTTCGATCCTGTATATCATCGCAGCCGCGCGCGGCGCGAAGTCGGTGGTGCCAAACTTCTGCAGAATCTGGTTGGCAAGATCGTGGGCGTGCTGGGCCGCGGCATCGGCGCGTTTTTTGTTTTCTTCCGCCGTGTACATGCTTACAAGGACGCCCTGACGATACAGCGCATTCCAGAGCGCCTGTGCGGTCTTCGGCCCATCGGGAAACTGAGCAGCGTACTTTTCATACACAGCGCTCTCATCCTGGGGGCACTTCGGAAGCCCCTGCCAGTCGCCGCAGAGCTTCTGATCCAGAAGCGCGAAGGCCGCCAGAGCGACGTACTTTGTTCCGGGATAGTTTTTCTCCACCTTGCGCAAAGCAGAGTCGTACATACGTGGCCGGGCGTTCGGATCGGCCTCCTTCGCGCTTGGCAGGGAACCTAGATCGGCTTTTTCGAGTTGCCAGCGGATGTCCGCCGATCGCCAGGCGCTCTCCGCGGCCAGCGGAGAGTCGGGAAAGTACTCCGCAACCCGGCGATAGAGGAGATAGGCGGCGCCTGCAGCCATCTTTGGAGCGTGCGGCTCCATGGCTGCTGCTTCGTAGGTAGCGGCTGCACCGTAGAGAATCCGGTCGCCGTTGGGTGTCTTTGCGCTGACGACTCCCTTGTCGCGGATCCATCCGCTCTTCGGAGTCACGGCATCGTCGCCCAGGAACTCAGGCGTCTCTTCGTCTCTTTGCTCTTCCACATCCGTATTTGCGAAGACGCGGACCCAGCCGCTGGAGATCTGGTTCGACACGACTTCATGCCCAGGCGTGACCAGCGTGATTCTCTGCGACTGATCGTCCGCCGCAACGTAGACGTTCGCCGGGTGAATCAGCGTCGCCCGCGAGGCGCGGTCATAGCCAGCCTGATCCTGCGGACGCTGCTTCTGTGCCGCCGAGACGACCCCGGAAAGAATCAAGGGCAAGAGAGATCCATAGAGAAGCTTTCGCATAGAAATTTAGACGCCTTCTGCAAGCAACTTGTCCCGTAAGGCGGGATCAAGATTTCCGCCGCTGATGACCACTGCAATCTGTTTGGAAGCGGGAAGTTCCTTCCAGTGGAAGAGCGCTGCAGCAAGAGAGACCGCTCCACTCGGCTCGGGGACAAGGTCGCTGGCCAGAAGCAGAACGCGCATCGCCGCGTAGATCTCGTCTTCCGTCACCGTGACGACGCCATCCACGTGCTTCAGGATATGGGCGAAGTTCAGGGCTCCCAGGCTCTGCGTACGCAGGCCGTCGGCGATGGTGCGCGTGGTCTGCTCCGCGCTCCACTCCACGAGCGTCTTGCTGTCAAAGCTCTCCTTGGCATCTCCCGCGAGCGCTGGTTCGACGCCGAAGACCTTTACCTTGTCGGACAATGCTTTGACCGCAGTAGAGATCCCGCTCAGAAGACCGCCTCCGCTGACGGGCGACAAAATCAGATCCACCTCTGGCGCTTGTTCCAGGATCTCCACGCCGATGGTCGCCGCGCCTGCGATCACAAGGCGGTCGTCGTACGGCGGAACCATCGTGTAACCGTGCGCGGCCTCCAGTTCCTCCGCTTTGTGCTTGCGGTCTTTGCTTGCCGGGCCAACGATGACGACTTCGCCGCCAAGCTTCTTCGTCGCCTCCTGCTTGATGACGGGCGAGGTAATCGGCATCACGATGACGGCCTTGGTCTTTCTCTCGCGCGCGGCATAGGCCACACCCTGCGCGTGATTTCCGCTGGAGTAGGTGATGACGCCGCGCGCCACAGTCTCGTCATCGAGCGAGGCGATCTTGTTGTACGCCCCGCGCAGTTTGAAGCTGCCAATGGGCTGCTCGCTCTCGGCCTTCAGCCAGATCTTCGGTGCTGCTGCGTCGACCGTGAAACCCGCCTCCGCCATACGCTTTACATCCAGCTCATAGAGGCCGGAACGGACCACGACGCCCTCAATACGTTTCTGCGCCTCGCGAATCTCATCGAGGGTAACGAACTCTTCCATCGTGTTTCTCTCCTTACTCAATTCTGTGCCTCGCGGAGCACAAGCGCCATGAAGTGCACCAGTTTCCACTCATCCCAGAGGCTTGGCGACCGGGCCATATCAAGGTGTGAAAGAACGGGACTGATAAGCGCCGCGCGAAGCGTTGCAGCGCGTAGTTCACTCGCCATCCATAGTGTCTCAGCTGCGGGAATAATGTTGTCCGCCTCCCCGTGCAAAAGGAAGACCGGTACGTTCAAACCGGGAAGACGCTTCTCCGGAGAGAGCCCACTCATCTCCTCTGCATGACGCAACTCCGCTGCTCGCAGCATAGAGCGCGTCCCGTTGGAACTGGTATCCATAAGCCGCAGGGCTTCCACTCTTTGCGTGCTATTGAGTGCCGCCATGGCCCTCGCCTCGGCATCCTTGTCTTCGTAGAGGTGCGCCCGCAACAGCGCTCGGATAGGCACGACATCGCGTTTGGGCACGAACTCTTCAAGATGCTCATACTCCATGACCAACGGGCCGTATTCGTGCGCGGGAAGAAGCTCTCGTGTGCCATCGGGCCGCGTGTCTTCGCTGGTGCGGTAGTAGGCGGCCACGCGCTCCATCGCGCCCTGCGAACCGACGGCGAGGATCATCTTCATGCTCGGTCGAAAGAGCGGATCGGCGGCAGCCACCAGCGCCAGGCCTCCGGAAAAACTCAGGCCCATCACGCTGACGGGCTGATGCATGTGCTGGGAGAACCATGCGGTGGAGGCACCGATAACTTTCACGGAGCCTTCACTCACGCGATAGTCCTTGATATCGGGAAGCTCTGGCGTGAGCACGGTCAGACCGCACGCGGACATGGCCCGGGCAAATGCCATCAGGCGCGGCTCATCCATCCCGAGATAATGCACACCGTGGAAGACCACCATGCCGGGAGCGTGGGGATGAAGCGAAGGCGTGTAAAGCCGGGCACGTACGGGACCGGCCGTAGTCTCCAGCGTCAGGTCGGTAACGGTGACAGGTTCCGTGGTGACACGCGCGAGGGGAACAGACAGCTTTTCACCGCTGACCATCTTTAGCAGGGCAAGCGCCTGTAGGTGTGTACGTACGCCGCGCCACGATGCTGCCACGACGAAGGCAAAGAGCAGAAGCAGCAAGCCCTCTACCACCCATCTCCGTGGAGGAGATGAGATCTCTGCGCGCGATGTCCGGATCGTTTCCGCAGTTGCGGCCACGCCGAGTTCACGAGGGGTAGACCTTCTTCGGATGATGCGGCGCAGCACGTGAGCGGTGTTCCCCCTGCGAATCAGAGTACAGCCTGGGCAGAAGATCCCGTGGATGTCCAAGAACCATTTGCGGTGGGCGATCCCCGCGAAGCCAAGAATGAAGAGCGAACCGGTCTCGGCTCGCTCTTCATCCTTGGCTTGAGGCTTGGAGTGATCAGATCTCCAGAATGACCGGCATGACCATGGGGCGACGACCGGTGTTCTTCTGGATGTAGCGCTTCAGGTCTGCGCGGATCTTTTCCTTGATCAGCATCCAGTCGCGCTTCTCTTCGTCAGACGAAGTCTCCAGCGTGCGCTGAATGATCTTGCGCGCTTCGGCGTGCATGCCTTCTTCGTTGACGGCGAAGCCGCGCGTCACGATCTCGGCTGTGCCCTCCTGGCGGCCCGTCATCTTGTCGATCGAGATGATTGCCAGTACGAGACCGGCTTCCGAAAGATGCTTGCGATCGCGGATGATGATGTCCTCGATGACATCCGAAGTGGATCCGGAGTCGATCAGAACGCGTCCCGAGGTGACCTTTCCTGTCTTAGTGGCGGAGTTTGCGCCGAGTTCAAGAACTTCGCCGTCCTCGATCAGGATGCAGCGCTCAGGAATGGTCGTGGAGGTCGCGACTTCGATGTGCCGCGTCAGATGGCGGTAGTCGCCATGTACGGGAACGAAGAACTTCGGCCGAAGGAGATTAATCATCAGGCGAAGCTCTTCCTGCGAAGCGTGACCCGAGACATGGATCAGACCGGATGCGCCGTCGTCGTAGATCACCTTCGCGTTCCGGCGATAGAGATGGTCGATCATGCTGAAGATCGACTTCTCATTGCCTGGAATCACGCGCGAGGAGAGCAGAACGGTATCTCCCGCTTCGATCTTGGCGTGCTTGTGGTTGTCTACGGCGGCGCGGGAGAGCGCGGACATCGGCTCGCCCTGCGTGCCGGAGATCATGACGCAGACCTTCTCCGGTGCGTAGTCCCGGATCTGTCCCGAGTGGATCAGCAGACCCTCGGGAGGATTGATGTATCCCAGGTCCTGCGCGATCTCGGTCGCATTGTCCATTGAGCGGCCGATCAGAGCGACCTTGCGGCCGTGCTGGTGGGCGAGGTCCATCGCCAGCTTGATGCGATGAATCGAGGACGAAAAACACGAAAAGAAGAGACGGCGCTTGGCGCGGGAGAAGATCTCATCCAGACGCGGGCGCACGGCCAGTTCGCCGGGTGTGTAGCCCGGGCGGTCGCAGTTGGTGGAGTCCTGCAGAAGAAGCAGAACGCCTTCTTTGCCCAACTCCGCAAAGGAATGCAGGTCGAAGGGCTTTCCATCCGGCGAAGAGAGGTCGATCTTGAAGTCGCCTGTATGGACGATGGTTCCCACCGGCGTACGAACGGCCAAGGCAACGCAGTCGACGAGCGAATGCGTCACGCGGATCGGCTGAATATTGAATGGGCCGATGTTGAAGCGCTCACCGGGGACCATCTCGATCAGGTCCGCGCCGTCGAGGAGCTTGTGCTCCTCCAGCTTGCCTTCCACATAGGTGAGCGTGAACTCGGTGCCGTAGACGGGGACGTTCAGCTCGGTCAGGATGCGAGGCAGACCGCCGATATGATCTTCGTGCCCGTGCGTGAGCAGAATGCCGCGGACCATGGCGCGATTTTCCAGAAGATAGGTAATATCCGGAACGACGATGTCGACGCCGAGGAGTTCGTCTTCGGGGAACATCAGGCCTGCGTCGATGACGATGATGTCGTCCTTGTAGCGAATGGCCATGCAGTTCATGCCAAATTCGCCAAGGCCGCCAAGGGGAATTACCTTCAGCTTATCCACGTTCTTATCATTGTTCATTGAACTTCAGGGTAACACTCTGCCTGCGGGACGGGAGGGCCGGTCTATCGCCACATTCCTGCTTTACCGTGAATTTCGAGGTTACGATCCACGGCTTCGATGCGGATGCGGTGAAACCCAGGCGCGGAATCTGGCGGCGGGCGATACTCCACAACGAACTGAGAGCGGAGCAGCGCAGCCATACGGCTCAGCGCAGCGGCCACGTCGCGGTCCCGCGTTGCCACCAGGAGCACGCCTCCGCTCTTATCTACAAGATCTGGAAGCAGTTCGCTGCCCTGAGGAGGATGCCCCGCAGCAACGCTTCCCGCCAACTCCATGCCCCACACGCGGACCGCGTAGAAAGGAATGGCAAGCTCCTGCGCCCGGCGGAGAATCTTTGGAGGCTGTGCAGCACTCGCATTGTCCAGGCCGTCGCTGAAGACCACGACGGCCTTGCGACCCTCGTAAGGAGCCATAGCGTCCGTCGCCACGTCCATGGCATCCCAAAGACGTGTGCCATTTCCAACCATATTCCGGCTGTGCGTCTCTACGCCGTACTCCTGCTGGAGGCTGTCGAGTTTGGTCGCAATGCGTGCTGGCGTATCGGTTGGCTTGGTGAGGTCCAGAAGAACTCTTAGGCGGACATTGAAGGTGAGAATGAAGACGCGGTCGCCCGGGCGAAGCGTCTCTGCGATGAAGTGGA
>JAHFTZ010000089.1:7519-7945 GCA_023265355.1 Terriglobus sp. | reverse complement strand
TGCGGCCTCGAAGATATTGCCAATCAGGCTGCGCGCGATCTCTGGCGGAAAGACCATCGATGCGCGTTGCGTCTTCACCTTGCGCCCGCCAAGCCTGCGCACCGCACGCCGCGCGGCCTCTTTCCCCACGCTCTCCGGAGACTCCAACCGCGCCAACGTCCGCGCGCTGGAGTACCAGTAATCGCGCTGCATGCCCTTCTCGCCCTGCGCGATGGGCATGGCCGCAACGCTGCAGTAGCTCTTCCTGTACTCGCCCGCAAAGCCGCGCGAGTTCGCCATCACCTTGCGCGATGTCGCAGCATCGAAGGTTCCGCCATCGGAGTTCTGGATGCGTACATCCGCACTCATCGCAGCCTCTTCCGCGCGCCGCGCATACGCGATGCGCTCTTCGGCGGGAAGCGAATAGACATCCTCAAAGAAGAGCCC
>JAHFTZ010000089.1:0-7509 GCA_023265355.1 Terriglobus sp. | reverse complement strand
CAAAAGGATCCTCCCCCGTGATCTTCGAAAGCTCGACAGCACCCTTCACAAGGTGCGCGATGCCTTCTTCGCTCAGATCGCTGGTGGATGTGCTCGCCGTGCGCAGACCGTTGAAGACACGCAGGCCAAGGCCGCGCGATCCGCTCTCGACCAGCGTCTCCACCTGGCCCAGACGGACCTTCACCTCAAACTCATCGCCTGCATACGCCACGGCCTCTGCGTCGGTGGCACCGGCCTTCAGGGCACGCTCCACCACGTCGGCTACAAGCTGCTTCAGATCTTTCTTCGTCTCAATCATCATCGTCCCGTTCCACCCACCGTCATCCGGTCCAGCTTGATCGTCGGCATACCCACGCCCACCGGCACACCCTGTCCCTTTTTGCCGCACGTTCCAATGCCTTCATCCAGCGCCAGATCGTGACCCACCATGCTCACGTGGTGCAGAGATGTCGGCCCGTCGCCTACCAGCATCGCGCCCTTCACTGGAGCGGTGACCTTGCCGTCTTCGATCAGGTAAGCCTCGCTCGCGGCGAAGACGAACTTGCCGTTCGTAATGTCCACCGAACCACCAGAGAAGTTCACGGCATACAAGCCCTTTTTCACACTGCGCAGAATATCGGCAGGCTCGTCTTCTCCCGCAAGCATGTATGTGTTCGTCATGCGAGGCATGGGGAAGTGCTGATAGCTCTCACGACGTCCGCTGCCCGTGCCCGGCAGACCCATCAGCTTCGCAGAGAGCTTGTCGCTCATATAGCGCCGCAGAACGCCCTTTTCAATCAACACAGTGTTCTGCGTCGGCGCGCCTTCATCGTCCACATTGATCGAACCGCGTCGCCCGGCGATCGTTCCGTTGTCCACCACGGTCACTTTCTCGTTCGCCACCTTCTGCCCCAGCAGACCCGCAAACGCGCTCTGCTTCTTGCGGTTAAAGTCGGCTTCCAGCCCATGTCCCACTGCTTCATGAATCAACACGCCCGGCCATCCCGGACCGAGGACAACTTCCATCTCTCCCGCTGGAGCTTCGGTCGCGGTCAGTTGCAAAATCGCCTGCCGCGCTGCTTCCGTCGCAAAGAACTCCGGCGTCTTCTGCTCGTTGTAGTAGGAGATCTGCACGCGTCCGCCGCCGCCGCTCGTTCCACGCGCCGAACCGGAGTCGTCCTTCGCCAGCACGCCTACATTCAAGCGGCTCAACGGCTGCACATCGCTGGCATACGTTCCATCGCTCGCAACGATGAGAATGCGCCGCACTTCATCGCTGAAACTCGCACGCACCTGCGTCACACGCGGATCGTACGCACGCGCCGTGCGGTCGGCGCGCTGCACAAGGTCCAGCTTCGCCGCGATCTCTGTATCCAGATTCGTGACTGGATAGAGCGCATGCACCTCGGTTTCGACAAATCCCTGCACCTGCACCTTGGAGGGGCCGCTCGCAATCAAGGCCGCTGTCTTTGCCGCGTGCAAGAGCTTCGCTTCGGTCAGATCGTCCGTGTAGGAAAATCCGGTCCGCTCTCCGCTCAGGACGCGAATACCGCAGCCGACGCTCATCCCCTGGCTGGCGGACTTCACAATTCCTTCATCCACACCGATCGAGGTCGAGGTAACACTCTCAAAATAAAGCTCTGCAAAATCTCCGCCAGCGCTCAGCGCCGCCTGGAGGCATCGCTCCAGCAAACTGTTCGTTACACCCATGCGTTCACGAAAATACTCGGTCTTCGATACCGTCATCGTTGCCATCTCTCAATTCTACGCACCTGAAAGCCGCAGCCCCGGCGTGTGCTACCTTCATTCCCATGAACCCGCCGCAGCCAGTTCCTTCCATCGATCCCCGGTACCCCATCGGTCGCTTCCCGCGCACCGAGATGATCACGCAGCACATGCGCGAGGCCGCCGTCGCCCGTCTGGCCGAACTTCCTGAAGAACTTTTTCATGTGGTCGACGGTCTTTCCGATGCGCAGCTCTCCACGCCCTACCGCGAAGGCGGCTGGACCGTTCGCCAGCTCGTGCACCATATCGCCGATTCGCACGCGAACGCCTACCTCCGTATCCGCCTCGCTCTGACCGAAGATGCGCCCACCATCTGCACTTACGACGAAAAGGCGTGGGCTGAACTGCATGACTCCGTTGCGCCCGTGGCCTGGTCCATCCAGTGGTTGGAGGCTCTCCACGCCCGCCTGGTCATGCTGCTGCAATCGCTTGATGGAGAGCAGTGGAAGCGCGTCTTTATCCATCCGGAAAAAGGTCCGGTTACAGTAGAGATGGCTGCTCTGGAGTACGCCTGGCACTCGCGTCATCACGTCGCGCACATCGCCCACCTTCGCGCGGTCAAAGACTGGTAGAACGAATCGATGTCGTCGGTTGTGTCAGAGCAAACACCAGAGCAGATCGGCACCGCACTCGAAGACTTCCTCGTCAGCCATCCGCGTACGCTCGTCTATGAAGACGGCGCGCTCCTCTTCGACCTGCAGGAGGCGAAGTACAGCCTCTCCACGGAACACGGTCGCTGCACACTGCACCTGTGGTCCGAAGAAAAGAACCTCGTACGCCGCGTCGTGTCATCTCGCGCGCGGAAGAGCTCACTCGCGCTCGCGACGATGCGCTTCGGACAGACGAAGCCAAAGCTCCTGGAGCTCGTCTCCGATCCCGACCGCCGCACACCCTCCACGCGCGAAGCCACGCGTATGCGTTTCCTTCCCAAAGTGGAACGCGCCCTCAAGGCCGAGTTCCCGCATTGGGTTATCGATCCCTTTCATACGGCGATGGATCTGGAGAAATCCTTCGGTCCTGCCTACGCACGAGGAACGATGCACCAGGGCCAGCAGGCGTGGGCCGTGATTGCGGTGAATGGAGAAGAGACACCCGCCACCATCGACGGCATTCTCACGCTCGGCATCCTCTGGCTGCAGCACTGCCGGGATAGCGCCGGCGGCCGCCGCCTCTACCAGGGCTTGCGTATCATGGTTCCACGTGGAACGTCAACGCTGACCCTGCAACGCATGCAATGGCTTCGCACCGATGCGGCACAGTGGCAGTTCTACGAGTTTGACGAGCCAAAAAATAGCCTTAGCGAACGCGACCCCTACGACACCGGCAACCTGATCACACGTCTACCGAACGCACCGGACACCATAGCGGCCAGCGACCGCTTCGCCGAAGCTCTGGCAAAGGTCTTCGCCCTTATCCCGCAGGAGTACCACAAAGACGTTGACCAGCGCCTACGCTCCTCCACTCATCTGACGCTTTCGCTGCACGGCTTGGAGTTCGCGCGCCTGCGTCTGACCGTCTCGGCGAACTCCTTCAATCGCGAAGTAGAGATCACCTTCGGTGCGGGGCCGAACGAAACCCCACTTACGTTGGTGACCGAATCGCATCTGCGCCATCTCGTGGAACGTCTCTTCGCCCGGCGCACTGCTTCCGGCGCCCAAAAAGATCCGCTGTATCGGAGCCAGCCAGAACGGTGGCTCGAATCCAACCTCCGCCGCAACATCGCCCCCCTGACCGCAGGTGCAAGCTCTCTCACACAGTTCAACGCGGATCACGTCTACGCGCAGGTGCCAGCCTTTGCCGCTTCCGACCGGGGCATGATCGACCTGCTCACCGTGACGCACGCGGGCCGCCTCGCTGTTCTGGAACTCAAGGCCAACGAAGACATGCACTTCGCCCTGCAGGCGCTCGATTACTGGATCCGCGTCCGCTGGCACCACACGCAGACCGCCGACCCAAGCACCGGCCTCGGAGCCTTCCAGGCCCACGGCTTCTTCACCACACTGCGCCTCTCGGCAGAACCACCCCTGCTCTACCTGGTGGCCCCGTCGCTCCGCATCCACCCGGTTACGGAGGTTGTTCTTCGCTACCTGAAACCCGAGGTGGAGTGGACCATTCTGGGCCTTAGCGAACACTGGCGTCGCGAGATGAAAGTAATCTTCCGCAAGCGCTCACGTGGACAGCGCGTATAAGATATTCGCAAATGCCTACGATTAGTAGTTTTTACGGCATCATCATTCAAATGTTCTGGCATGATCACGCACCGCCTCATTTCCATGTGCGCTATGCCAGTGCCAAAGCAGTCATCAGGATCTCGGATCTAACGTTGATTGCTGGTAATCTTCCACGGACGGCTGAACGCCTCGTCCTTGAATGGGCGGGAGAGCATCAAACGGAACTGATGGAGAACTGGAAGCTATGCGAGAAGATGGCGCAGCCCTTGAAGATCGCACCCCTACCTTAACCCCGGCGATTCTATGTAACCATCCCGACGATGTCGCAGCCGTCGAGCCGCTCGATTCCCATCGTCTTCATGTCAGCTTCAACGATGGCACCGAAGGTTTCGTGGATATGTCATCCCTGATCGACTCCGAAAGCGCTGGGGTATTTGCCGCACTGCGCGATCCAGCAGTCTTCGGATCTGTCTTTGTGCAGTACGGCGTTGTGACCTGGCCGGGCGAGATCGATCTTGCTCCTGATGCGATGTACGCGGAGATCAAGGCTAACGGGGCCTGGAAGCTCTAGTCGCAGCCTTGTCCCATCGCCTCAAGCGACATTTCGTCCTCGCCAGCATCCGCAAACGAGCCTTCCAGCTTTCCCTCGAAGAAGCGCTCTACGGCGTCCATCACTTCGGTGCCGCGCTTGGCGTCGAAGATCGCTCGCCGCAGCGCAGCTCCGCCGACCACGCCGTGCGTGAACCAGCTCGCGAACTGCTTCATCTTTCCGATGGCGTCACGGCGCGAGCTCTCGCGGTCCTTCTTCTGCCGCTTTTCAAAGTCGGTTTCGGCGGGGCCGATGATCTCAGGATGCTCCTGCTCCATCTCGGCGAGCAGCATCTCGAAGTAGCCGCGAATCATGCGGTAGCGGTCCATTTCGGTGGGGCGGTCGTAGTTACCCGTCGCAGTGAACTGTGCAATCTGCCGGAAGATCCACGGGTTCGCCGGAGCCGCGCGACCGATCATCACCGCATCGCAGCCTGTTTTTTCGACCATCGCTGCGGCGTCTTCGGGTGTACGAACGTCGCCATTGCCGATCACCGGAATCGAAACGGCGTCTTTTACTGCAGCGATCCACTCCCAACGCGCTTCGCCGCTATAACCGTCCTCGCGTGTGCGTGCGTGCAGAGCCACGGCGTTCAGGCCGCTCTCCTGCGCCATCTTCGCCAGATCCACGCAGACGATCTGCTTGTCGTTCCAACCCATGCGGAACTTTACGGTGAAGGGGATCGTGACCGACGCGCGCACCTTTTCGAAGATGTTCTGGATCAAGGGCAGGTCTCGCAGAAGACCACTTCCGCCATTCGAACTCACGACACGCTTGGCCGGGCAGCCTAGGTTGAGATCCACCATGTCGAACCCGGCATCCTGCACAATGCGCGCGCTCTCGGCCAGCGTCTCCGGGTTCGAGCCAAAGAGTTGCGCCGAGATGGGATGCTCGTCTTCGTAATACGTCAGATAGCGCTTGCGCTTGGTCTCGCGCATCCGCGCCAGGCCGTCGGCGCTGGTGAACTCTGTCACGATCAGGCCGCAGCCGCTCTGCTGGTTGGAGACCTCCGTCTCCACGTCGCCCGGAGCAGCCGTGGAGGCTGCTGTAAACATGCTCGCGTTGCGAATGAACCGCCGGAATACGGTATCCGTCACACCCGCCATGGGAGCGAGCACCGTCGCGGGTGCAATGCGCACGTTGCCGATGGTGAACTCCGCGCCCACGCGTGTCTCCGCGGGCATCGGCCGCTCCAGTGTGCTCTCCCAGCCCTTCTTCATGACCATCTCTTTTCGCAAACGTGCACGTCTCTCATAAACCAGAAAGGCCCCCGCCAAAGCGGAGGCCTTCCTATTCAGCTTCGTTGCTTACTGCGCTGCAGCTTCGGTCTTCGCGTCGTCAGACTTGGCATACTTGCGGCGGAAGCGCTCGATACGTCCAGCAGTATCGATCATCTTCTGCTTGCCGGTGAAGAACGGGTGGCAGGCGTTGCAGATTTCGAGAACGATGTCGCCCTTGTGGGTCGAACGCGTCTCAAATTTGTTACCGCACGCGCAGCGTACTTCTGTCACGTGATAATCGGGATGAATTGCTTCTTTAGGCACGATGGAACCTTCTTTCAAGAAAGTGCGGACGTTATCGGCGTACGGTCTGCTTGCAACGGTAAGGTTCACGTCACATCAGGTTCCTGTCGCACCGCCGAATCCCTCAACTGAAGAGAGAAGCCGCTCTTCCAAGTATACCGCCGTTTTCAACACTCAGCAACGTACCCAATTGCGCAGCGTCACTTGTCTTGACGTTTCAATCCGGGCACCATAATTCACATGAGCACTTCGTCTGAGCCGAGTTCTACTCTCAAATCCCACTTGAGGTCGCCACTTGAAGGCCTTTCGGCCTTTGGCCCCAGAGAGGGATATAGCCCTCAAATTAGTATTCTGGTTTCCCAACTGGACTGGATGCGCCAGGTGGTTCTGACGCGACTTCACAGCCTGACGCGAGAGGACTTGGACTGGCTGCCCAGCCCGGACGGTAACACCATCGGAGCTCTACTGCTTCATCTAGCGGCCAGCGAAACGTATTACCAGTTCAATACATTTGACGGTCTTCCCTGGCCAATGACCTCGCCCGAGACAAAGAAACGCTTTGGTCCCGCGATGAAACTAGGAGACCTGGGGCGCAGGCTCGTGAAAGGTCACGATCTACCGTTCTATTTGAACGCGTTGGAAGAGGTGCGTGAGCGCACGCTGGCCGAATTCCGAAAACGAGATGATGAATGGCTGATGAGGATAGATGAAAGCTGGTCCTGGGGGCCAACGAACAATCTTTGCAAGTGGTTCCACATCTGCGAACACGAATCTCGCCACCTCGGACAGATTGACCTCCACCTAAAGTCCCTCCGGGCGGCAAGGATAACGCCCCTATCCTGAGGTGCAGGCGATCTTTTGTCGCAACTAGTGATTGGTGTCCTGTTCATAAATCAGTCCCTTCTGTGGAAGCAAGCTGATTTCCCCGCTCACTCTATGAGCAATCCTGAGCGATACTTGGAACCGATGCCAGAACTCATTCCACCGGTCTGCCCGCTCTGCCAGGGCACCCTCTTTCGCTTCATCCAGCGGCCCAACGGCGACCGCTTCGCGCAGCCGTGCAGTTGCCGCGTGGCGCACCGCAACGCGCGCACGCTCCTGCAGGCACGCATTCCCAAAAGGTACGAGCACTGCACGCTGGAGAGCTTTGAGACGAAGTTCGGTTCTGCGACGCCCTCGCTCTCGCACGCGCACATCGCGGCCAAGAAGTTCGTGCAGGCCTATCCTCTTGAAACCAATGGCACAGGGCTACTTCTGACGGGAAATATCGGTGTAGGAAAGACCCATCTCGCCGTCGGCATCCTGCAGGCGCTGATCGAACGTGGAGCCCAGGGGCTCTTCTACGACTACCGCGAGCTCCTAAAGCAGGTACAGCACTCCTACAACCCCTCCGTGGCAGCGACCGAACTCGGCATCCTGGAGCCGATCTTCAACGCGGAGGTCCTCGTTCTCGACGAGATCG
>JAHFTZ010000088.1:4812-7966 GCA_023265355.1 Terriglobus sp. | reverse complement strand
GGCCTGGAGAACATGTTGAATCAAAGACGCTGGCGCTGCGGCAGAGTGAGTCGCATCTCCCGCGTAATTGACAGAGATGGTGTGCGAACCGATGGCGAGCGTCGAAGTGGAGAAGGTTGCTACGCCGGAACCGTTGAGCGGGACGGTGGCAAGGACCGCACCGCCATCGAGGAAGACTGCATTCCCTGTGGTCTGCGTGCCTGTGCCTGTGATGGTTGCGGCGAATGTAATGGAGTCACCGAAGGTGGACGGGTTTTGGCTGGAGGAGATTGCGACGGAGGAGGTTGCAGCCTGCATGACCTGGACCAGCACCGCCGAGGTGCTCGCGGTGTGATCGACGTCTCCCGCATACAAAGCTACGAGGTTATGAGATCCCGCAGTCAGGGTATTCAGCATGAAGCGCGCTACGCCGGTTGCGTCCATCGCAATGCTGCCGACAACAGCACCATTTTCCGTAAGAACGATTGGCTGCCCGGCGGGGATGGTGCCGTTACTGGTCAGCGTTGCTACAAAGGTGACCTGCGTTCCCAGGAAGGCAGGGCTTCCGCTGGAGGTCAGCGTAAGTGCCGTTGTGGCCTGCTTCACGACCTGGGTGTAAGGTGCCGAGGTGCTGGGGTTGTCTTTCGCATCTCCACCGTAGGAAGCTGTGAGGGAGTGTGATCCGGTGGAAAGGTTCGATAGGACTAGGGTCGCTTGGCCAGAGGCACCGATGGTGCCTGTGCCGATCGAAGTTGGTCCATCGAAGAAGGTCACCGTCCCTGTAGGAATTCCGCCGTTTCCTGTAATGACTGCCGTGAGTGTGATGCTGCTTCCCGCGATTGACGGGTTGACGCTGGCGGAGAGGCTAGAGGTAGTCGTGGCGAGTTGAACCACCTGGTTCAGCGTCGAAGAGATGCTCGTCGCGTAGTTCGTGTTTCCCGAGTAAGTAGCCGCGATCGAATGTGTACCTACCGAGAGAGTTTTGACGTCCACGGTAGCGACACCACCCGAAGAAAGCGTCACAGTTCCGAGAGTCGTTGCGCCTTCCTTGAAGGTCACAGTTCCGTTGACCGCACCCGCGGTCGTATTGGTCGTTGCAGTCACGGTTGCTGTAAAGCGGATCGTAGCTCCGCCATCCGCGGGATTCGCAGAGGATTGCAGAGTGGTATCGGTTGAAATCTGACGGATGACTTGTGTGAAAGTGCTGGAACCGCTGGCATCGTTCGTGGCGTCGCCCGTGAAGCGCGCCACCAGGAGATGCGAACCTACTGTAAGCGTATTGGTGGTGAAGGTGGCACTTCCATCTACAAGAGACTTGGTCGCGATGACCGCTGCTCCATCCTGAAGCGTTACAGAGCCGGTCGGTGTCGTCGTGCTGCTGGGAGTGACCGTGATCGTGAAAGTGACAGGCGTTCCGACATCGGACGGCGATCCAGAAGAGCTGAGCAGAGTCGTCGTTGACCACTTATTAACTACTTGCGTTGTGACCGTGGACGTTCCGGGAAGCGTGTTGGTATCTCCGACATAGGAGGCCGTAATCGCATGCGATCCAGCCGCCAGTGCTGTTGTGGCGAAGGTGGCAACGCCGCTTCCGTTCAGGCTTCCACTGCCGATCGCTGTGGCACCATCCTTGAAGGTGACGAGTCCAGAGGCCGGGATAGTAGAGGTTGTAACCTTTGCGGAGAACTGGACGCTGTCTCCTACCTGGGAAGGATTCGGGATCGCTGTGAGAACAATGCTGGGTCCCTGCTTCACGACCTGGATGAGAACAGCCGATGGACTCGGCGCGTTCAACGTATCTCCACTGTAATGAGCTGTGATGTTATGGCTTCCGAGCGCGAGCGCTGAAGTGGTAAAGGTTGCCACTCCCGCCGCAGTCAGGGTGCCGGTACCGATCTCAGCGTTGTCATCGCGGAAGCTTACGGTTCCCGTGGGGGCCGTACCTACCCCGCTGGTAATCTTCACGGTTGCCGTAAACGTAACAGCGGCACCCAAGGCAGACGGGTTGGGACTGCTGTTGACCGTGGTCGTCGTAGGTTCAAGAGCGTCCGCCTCACCCGAGAGGAGAATGATCCCCGGAGAATTTGAGGCGTTCGACTGCAGTTGAATGTTTGCGGTTACGACGGCACCGACCGTCTGTGGCTTGAACTGGGCGCCCACGACGCAGGTGTCGTTCCGGGCAAGAGGTATCGCTACGGTGCAGGATGTGGTGCCTGGGTCTGTTGCAGAATCAGCATCCGGCGCGATCGCGGTGAAGGTCAGCAGATCATTGCCATCATTCTCAAAGGTCTGGCTCTGTGGTGCTGATGTACGTCCAACACGGATCGGTGTATATAGCAGCGTCGCGAACGAGTTGCTGACTTTCCGGATGCGATTGTTGAAAAGCTCGGAAAAGTAGAGATCGCCTGCGGAATCGAGTGCAAGGGCATATGGCCCATTGATATTGGCTACGTTTGCCGGTCCGTTGTCCCCAGTAAAGGCTGCAGCCCCGGGAACGCCGACGATGTTCGAGATCAGACCGGTGGTCGCGCTCACTTTGCGCACGAGGTGGTTGTTGGAGTCGGCGATATAAAGGTTTCCTGCTACGTCCACCGCGACGGCTGCCGGCTGCTGGAGTTGCGCAGAGACCGCTGGACCACCATCGCCACTGTACCTGGGAACTCCCGTACCGGCTACAGTGGACAGGCTGCCGCCTGCGGTTATCTTGCGGATGCGCTGATTCGCCTGATCTGCGATATAGAGATTTCCACCAGAGTCAACGGCGAGACCCAGAGGTGTATCGAATAGACCCGCCGAGGCGGGACCACCATCGCCCGCGAAGCCATGAACCTTCGGTGTGCCAGCAAAGAGAGTAATAATGCCCGTCGAGGGGTCTATTTTGCGAATCGTGTCATTATTGGTATCCGCGATGTAAAGAAAGCCTGCGGCATCCATAGCAAGTCCGCTGGGGTTGTTCAACGTGGCCAGAGTGGCAGGACCTCCATCGCCCGCGAATCCTGGGACGCCAAGCTGACCAGCAACGGTAGTGAGAATACCCGTCGCGAGGGTCAGTTTGCGTATGGCATTATTTTTACTGTCGGCAATATAGAGATCACCCGCTCCATTCAGCACGAGGGCAGTAGGGTTATTCACCGGGGCGCTCACTGCCGGGCCGCCGTCTCCGGTCACTCCGGTG
>JAHFTZ010000088.1:0-4802 GCA_023265355.1 Terriglobus sp. | reverse complement strand
GACATGGGTTACCACGTCCACCCTGCGAACGCTGTTGTTATTGGTATCGCTGAGGTAGATGTTTCCGACGGGATCGACTACCACGCCACTAGGAAGAAAGATAGGAGACGAGCGAGCGTCGCCGCCGTCGCCAGCATAGATAAAACTGAAGTTACCGGCCACCGTTGTAACGGTACCCGGTAGAAAGACTCCGACAGAACCTGTGCCGCGCCCATGCAGCAACTGCGTTCCCAGAACGGTATTCCCGTTAAGAACAACGACCGCGCCGACACGCTCGCCCGGCGCTTTGGGTGAAAACGTTACGGAGATAGAGCAGCTCTGTCCCACCAGAAAGGTACCCGTGGCGCAGGTTCCTTCATCGGTCGTTGTAAAGTCCTTGCCTGCAATGCCAGCGGTAAGGACCCGAATGGAGGAAGCCATGCCAGCCGTCTGATATGGAACCAGGACCGTCTGTGTGGTGGTTCCCGTTGAAACCGGAAGTGCGTCGCCAAAATCAGTGACGGTCTGTCCGTATCCCGTGATGCTGAGCGCGCCTGCGAAAGCGATGAGTGCAGTCCTCTGAAACAAAGACCAAAACGAATACAAAGAGGAATGTTTCAACCGATTTTTCAGACCAAGCACTGTGCCACCCCTGCGGAATAAGTTCTTTGGTCATGGTCGAGTACTTAAGGCTGATAAAGAATCCCCCTCGCTCATATTTTGGAAGACTTTGGTGAACGGCATTACAACTTTTAGGGGACACTTTTGAAGCAACCAAAAGAACGTCTTCGATTGACTGTCTCGGGATGCGCGCAAGGCTACGTAATTCAAGAATTAATGCGTACCGAAAGTAGGATAAATATTCCCCTAATTCGAGGCTTGACCAAAAATATTTTCTTAGATAATTGTCACCAAATTGTCATTTCGGCAGTATTTTCTTCGTACCCAGGTTCTCTAAAGTAGAGAATGATCTATAGGTGTTTTTTATCAGCAGGAGTTCAATGATTGATATGGATGGAACAGATCTACAAACCGATTCTCGCGTGCAAATTCTCGTCGTCGAAGACGACCCTCGCATGCAAAAGATTCTTCAACGCGTCTTCCGTGACCAGGGATATGGTGTAACCGTCTGCGGGGACGGGCAGTCTGGTCTGGATGCGTTTCGTTCTGGAAGATACTCAGCGGTTGTTCTGGATCTGGTTTTGCCGAATATCTTTGGACGGGACGTCTGTAAGACGATCAAGTCAGAGCAGGAAGATATGCCGGTGATTATAGTAAGTGCCATCAGTGAAGTTGCAGATAAGGTTCTTCTGCTGGAACTCGGGGCAGATGACTATGTGACGAAGCCTTTCAGTCCACGGGAGTTGATGGCCCGCGTGCAGGCTGCCATGCGACGCCGGCAAAAGACCCCCGCGATGACCACCTACAGCTTTGGCGACTGTGAGATTGATTTCTCCAAGATGACCGCGCGACGGGCAGGGACTTCCATCACGCTGACAGCCCATGAGTTCAAGCTGCTCAAATACTTTGTCGAGCACGCCGAGAGGGTTTTGAGCAGGGATGTTCTGTTGAATGAGGTCTGGGGATATAACTCTTATCCGACGACGCGAACGGTCGACAATCAGATCCTGAAGCTAAGACAGAAGCTGGAGCCCGAGTCAGCGGAGCCGCGCTATCTTCGAACGGTCTACGGCGCCGGTTATAAGTTCGTCCCCTGATGGGAAAGGATACTTTGTCCGTTGAAAAGCATGGTCCCGGAGTTCGGACACGCGTCCTTCTGTTGACGTCGCTATCGCTGATTATTGCAGGCACGATGGTGTCGAGTCTGTACGTGGTGCGTTTCAAGCTGCGTCAGCGGGTAGGGAAGATGATGGAGGAAGACCTGCGCCACTCCCTGGAGGCCTTCCAGGGGATCAAAGCACGTCGACGCTCAGCGCTGGAGCGCGAAAATACGCTTCTGTCTCTTCTGCCTACGCTAAAGGCTCTCATGACCACGCAGGATCAGCGGACGATCGCGGATGGTGCGGTAGATTTCTGGAAGACGAGCGGCAATGACCTCTTTGCGCTTGCGGACGCAGAGGGGCGTGTCATCACGGCAGATGCTCCCGGAATCCAGGACGCTGACGATCTGAAACGCGATCTGCAAGCCATTCTTGCGGATCATTCCACTCACTATCTGTTCAGTAAAGGAAGACTCTACGAGTATTCGCAGCGGCCGATCTACTTTGGAAGCGAGGGGAGCGGGACCATCCTCGGCTTTGTTATCAGCGGCTATGCGGTCGATCATCGCTTCCTGTTGGAGGTCGGCAGTGGCGCGGGAGCGGAGGCGATGTTTCTGACAGGGAAGACGATCGCCGTCAGCACACTCACGAAAGAGCAGCAGAGCGAACTGGAACCGCATCTGGACTCCCTCCAGGCGAACGGGCAGTCGAACACGAGGCTGGGACGGCAGCGCTATCTGATCATTGGAACCGATCTTCCGGACGGCGGACGCACCTCTCTTCGCCTCGTTGTCATGAAATCATTTCAGCGGGCAGAGAGTGCAGAGCAGGAGATTAACAGTCTTATCCTGATCGCCGGTTTGCTCGCCATCATTCCTGGTGTCTCTCTCATGCTGTTGCTTGCCAACATGGTGACACGCCCCCTGGAATCTCTGGCCGCTGGAGTCAAAGCGTTTGGAGAAGGCAATCTGAGCTACGACCTTCCGGCTGGTGGAACGCAGGAAGTACGCTACCTTAGCCGCGTCTTTTTCGAGATGCGAGACGAGATTCAAAAGAAGAACAGGGCACTGCTAGAATCGGAACGTCTGGCAACGATCGGACGTATGGCAAGTTCAGTGTCCCACGATCTGAGGCACTACCTGGCCGCAGTCTATGCCAATGCGGAGTTTCTCGCCTCACTCAATATCTCTGCCGACGAACGTGTGGAACTCCTAGAAGAAATCAGGATGGCCGTATACGGGACCACCGACATGTTGGATTCGCTTTTGATCTTTGGCAATACAGGGACAGCTTTGCAACGCGCGCCAATCGCGATGACCTCTCTCGTGGAGCGGACGGTGACCTTGGTTCGGTCGCATCCCGATGCGGACCGCGTTGTGATCCGAATGGAGGCAGCAGAAGGAAATACGATGGCTTCGCTGGATGCGAAGCAGGTCGAGCGCGCGGTGTATAACCTGTTGCTCAATGCCTGCCAATCCGCGCGAGAGAGTGAAACCCTGCGGGAGGTAAGCGTTCTTGTAAGTTCCGACGAGTCGACGGTCAGCGTAAGCATTACGGACAGTGGTTCCGGTGTCGCGGAGGGGATCCGCGAAAGCCTCTTTGACCCCTTCGTGAGCCAAGGGAAGCAAAAGGGGACTGGTCTGGGTTTGACGCTTGCCAGCAGTGTGGCCCGCGAACATGGCGGCGAGGTCCAACTGGTTCACAGCGAGCCCGGTGCTACTGAGTTTCGTCTGACGGTCCTGCGCTCGTTGCCGGAGGAGACAGCCCTTGTGCCATCCTCCCATCCCCCCTCTACGGTGGTCCTATGAAGAGAATCAGGCGTCGTCTCTTTGCATCTCTTGCGTTGACGATTCTGTCTGTGCGTCCTTTTCATGGGCAACAGCCCACAGCGCAGCCTGCTCCCCCGGAGACAGCGCAACAGAGGGTCGAGCGGCTTAGCGCGGCGGTATCGCAAGTTCAGGCACAGATGGAGGCCTATAAGACCCAGTTACAAGAACTCCAAACTCAGTTGGGTTTACTCCGTGAGCAGATGGCAAAGGAGAGCGGCGCAGTGGGAACGAGCGGAACCGTCGCTGCGACGAAGCGTGAGGATGGGGGCGCAACCTCCGCCTCTGTCGACGAGATCAAGGAGCGTCAGGCGATCGACGAATCTCAGCTCGCCACGCATGAACAATCCAAGGTCGAGACATCGTCCAAGTATCCGCTTAAGATCACCGGGCTTCTGCTCTTTAACAGCTATGTGAATACGCGGGGAGTCGATGTCCCCGTCAATCCGACCTACGCCCTTGGCGGCGGCGGGACCACCGGATTCTCCCTGCGGCAGACCGTCCTCGGCTTCGACGCTCGTGGACCTCGTCTCTATGGGGCAACGAGTTATGCCGACCTGCGCGTGGACTTCTTTGGCAGCAGCGGTTCGCAGACCGCTTATGCGTCTACGGGCCTTTTGCGGCTCAGGACAGCGCATGCCGGATTGAAATGGACGAACACCGAGGCCTTCGTCGCGTTGGATCGTCCGCTCATTGCACCCAATATCCCGACCTCGCTCGTCGCAGCCTCTCAGTCGAATCTGGCATGGAGCGGCGATCTTTGGATGTGGGTGCCTCAGGTTGGAGTCACCCATAGCATTGGAGTGGGCGAAAGCAAACGCATCAACGTTCAGGCTGCCTTCATCGAAGCGCCAGATCCTCTGCTTCCGGGGGCAGCACCCACGGTGAATGTGTCGCGTGCCGAGAGAAGTCGATGGCCCGGTACCGAGGCACGCATCGCCTTTACTTCGGGCGAGCGGGGCATTGGGCCCGAGATTGGTATCGGTGGTTATTTCAGCCCGCACAAGACAAGCGGTGGCCCCAGTTTTAATGCCTGGGCGGGCACGGCGGACCTGCGTCTGCCTATAGGCCGGCACTTTGAGTTTACGAGCAACGCCTACCGCGGCCAGGCGCTCGGCGGATTAGGTGGAAGCGGGTACGTCGACTACTACTATTACGGAGCGGTCGGCGGGGGAGAAGGTACACACGCCTTGGATGACGTAGGTGGTTGGGCCCAGTTGAAGGCAAAAGTGAGCGAAAGACTACAATTCAACGGAGGCTTCGGGATCGATAATCC
>JAHFTZ010000087.1:1632-7996 GCA_023265355.1 Terriglobus sp. | reverse complement strand
ACTCCGCGCCCGAGTGGTCGCAACATAAAGAAGCCGCTTCAACTCGGCTTCCTCCCGGCCCTGATGATGGCCACGGATGAAATCGTTCAGAGAACCCGGTTTGCCCGAGCTACTTTGGATTGGCGCCAGCAGAAGATGCGACATCTCTCCAAGATCGTCCGCGTATTGAAACTCGGCCCAATCGAGTAGGGAAGAGTCATTCCGCTTCGAGGTCTTTTCCATCGAAGGAACGATCACCAGGTCCCACTCCAACCCCTTCGCTTTATGGATCGTCAGAATCTCGACAGCATCGGGAGAGGCCGCATGTTCGGCAAAGAGTTTTTGTAGTGATTCCTGCAACGCCGAAAGATTTGGCTCCACCCCATGCGTGGTCATCTTCTCCAGGAGATGAAAGAATCGCGTCACATTGGCCGAACCCTCAGGCCCGGCGCAAAGATCTCCGCCCAGCATGTGCCATGTATGTTCCACCCAACGCACCAAGGGTATACGCCCCCTCTGGCAGAGCGCGGCGGAAAGAATCGACCACGTTTTCTCCGTACGGAGCCGGGAAGCGTCAGGAAGAAACTTCAACCGCTCAGGGATCATCTGCTCCAAAGGCCGCTGCGCCTGCGAAGGGTCGTCGCCTGCAGCTAGCAGATGCAGGTGCGCAAGCCCCAGCCCACACCACGGAGCATGAAAGACAGCAAGCCAGGCCGTCCGATCCGCAGGATGCAGAAGCGCACGTGTCAGCGAAAGCGCATCCAAAACCTCCTGCCGGTCCGCAAGCCGCTCCATCTCCACCGCGCGGTAGGGAATTCCCGCCTCCGCCAGCACTTCCATGATCAGGCTCGCATGCGTCTTCGTGCGCACCAGAACAGCGGCAGAAAAAGCTTCAGGCCGGGAACGGCAGTCATGCAGCAGGCTCGCAACCTCCTCCGCCTGCTCCCGTTCGCGCTGCTTCTTATAAGCTCCCGCCTGGCTTTGATCCGTGTATGGAAGCGCCGTCGCATGCCAGCGAAGCTCATGCTCAAGCGCCGGAACCTCAGCCGTCGCATCGTGATAGACGATCTCCCCCTCGCGCTCCGGAAAGAGCATGCGGAAGATCTCGTTGAACCCTTTCACCAATCGTTCCTGCGATCGGAAGTTAGAGGTCAGGACCAACCGCCCCAGCGGCACATCGCCCAACCGTTCCGTCGCCAGAGCCTTGAGGAAGAGCTCCACCTTTGCTTCGCGGAAAAGGTAGATCGACTGCTTCGGATCACCCACCAAAAAGAGCGTCTGGCTCGATCCGTCCCACCCCGAGGTCAGTGTCTGCAGCAGGTCATACTGGCTGGCGGAGGTGTCCTGCATCTCGTCCATCAATAGATGCTGCATGCGCATGCCAATCATCGCCGCAAGATCACCCTTGCCATTACCGTGGCGTAGTGCTTCCCGAGCGGATAGCGAAACCTCGGTAAAGTCGCACTCGCCTTCCTCGGCGAAGACAAGCCGCAACTCACCCAACGCATTGCGCAGCAAACGGAACAACGACTTCGCCACAATCCACTGCTCCGGCGGATACGGAGGCGACGGTGCAGAACGAACGTCCTCAATCGCAGCCGAAAGTTCAGGGCTTCGAATGGAGTCGACGAGCTCTTTCAACTCCGCCTGTAATGGCTTTGGAATGATGAGATTCACATGGTTGGACTGGTAGCTCTTCCGCCATCCATCCTTGTCCTTCGTCATCAGAAGGGCGATCAGCGCAACCCAATAGGGCAGATGATTACACTCCGTCCCCGGAGGCGACAGATGCTCACGGCACGGGATCAGGAAGTTCTCCTTGTCCTTGTATCCCGGCTCGTTGCACAAACTCTCCGCAATCTGCGCCACCCGCGCGAGACTGGCTCGCGGAAACGCCTTCTGCAGGCGCGTCAGCGATACGCAAACGTTGTGCTCTAAAGCCTCGTTCAGGCGCGGCAACACCTGCTCATCCAAAAACTCATCCGTCAGCTCCGCGCCGCGCAGTGGAATCAAGCCGCCCCACTGCTCACGCTTCTGCAACATGCCGCAGATCAGCGCCTCCACGCCTGCCAGATTCGCATCGCGATGCAGAAGGATCGTTTCAATCGCCTGATGCAGTTCGCGATCCTCACCACCGAGCTTCAACATGACCCGCCGCGCCGCGCGCGCATAGAGGGGCCACGCGTCCTCTGCGGGTTGCAGCTTTCCCCAACCTCCCGCCAGCACCGGCATCGACCGCGCAATCTCCGCCGCCAGGGAATCGATCGTACGAATATTTAATTGCTCCGGCTGTTGCAGCAACTGCCAGCCAAGCTCCGTATCGCGGGCCAACACCTGCTTCGCCAGCTCTCGCGTCATGCGTTCGTAGCCGTCGACTTCAGCACTGTGAGCAGCGGAAGAAAGCGCCGAGAGAATGCGGTTGCGAATCTCCTCCGTCGCCTTCGTCGTAAACGTAATCGCAAGGACCTGCGCAGGCGATTCCACCTGCGGGTCCAGCAACAGCTTCAGGTAGCGCTGGATCAGAAGCCCGGTTTTCCCCGAACCCGCAGGGGCTTCCACGATCCACGACCGTGTCGTATCGAGGGCCTGTTCGCGTTCAAACCAATCTGCCGGACGAGAACTCACGCTTCGTCGTCCTCGGAGTCTTCCTCTTCACTTAACTGCAGGAGCGTCGCGGGATCAAGCCGACACAGGAGTCGCTGCCCGCAGTGCTTGCAGGTGTTGGGATAGTTCTTAGGCCCTACCGCCGCTTCGCCCGAAGCAAAAGAATCCGCCAGCGCCAGCAGGGTCTCCTGCCACTCCTGCATCTGCTGATCGAATTCGAGATCCGCAGATCGTTTCCTGACCGGAGGAAAGACCTCGGGAGACCGCGTAGACCCGCGCAGCCAAAGATCTTTTTCCGCCGGTCTCAAACTCGCGAATCCAATGCCGCCCACGTTCCCAAGCTCTCCCGCAATCGCGTAGAGCGGAAGCTGCGGCTTGTCCGGCCGATCGCCCAGCCACTCCGATGGCGAACACGCTCCGGTCTTGTAGTCGATCAACACAAACTCAGGCCCATTTTCCCCGGCAATCTCATCCACGCGATCCACACGCAATCTCAGGTTCAGATCACCAATCTGCGTTTCTTTGACCTCATGCTCCGTGTAGCGAACCTCAAACGGCAAAGGCCGCTTGCGCTCGATCTCCAGCCAGCGACTCAGAAGCCCATGTAGCCTGCGATGCTCCACGGCCAGATACGCCCGCTCCCATGGTGCGTCGGAGACCTCCAGAGCCTCCGCAATGCAGGCATCCAGAACGAGATCGCGCTTCGTCTGTCCAGTGCGCGGATCGATCTCGGTGCTCATTCGCTCCAACTCTGCTTGCGTCTTCGTTCGTTTCCAGAACTTCTCCAGCGCCTCATGTGTCGCATTGCCGCGTTCCGGCGCGCTCATCCCCGCGTCGACTTCATCCGGCTGGCTTGAAAACAGCCGTCCCTCGGCAAAGGCTCGAAAGCCACACGCCGCCTGTAGCTCAAAAATCATCGCGCCGCCGCGCAGCTGCTCGCCACTGAGAGCGGGAAGGGGAGCGCTGTCTTCAACCTCTTCCATCGCCTCTGCGGGAGTCTCGGAAAGAGACAGCAAAGTATTCTCCCGTCTCCCTAAATTCGGAAGCGCCGTTACCGCTGGAGATGGCCGCATTGTTCCCGCTGCACGCGTTACGGTGTAGCTGAAAACTACCTCCGGGGCGCTCGCCGCAAGGCGCTCCGTTACCGCACGCGCAAAGGCGAAATCCGTCGCGGGAGCAGCGCCCGGCATACCCGCCTCTCTCTGAAGCGCCCAGGGCAACAGTGGGCTCGTAGAACTCCTCAGCGGCCACCGCATATCGTCCGCATGCAGAAACCAGATGCCTTCGAAGTGACTGCCCGCAGCCTCCATCGGCCCCATGATCTGAATCCGCGCACCACGCGACTGCGGCGCAAAGAGCGTCTCCTCTGCCATGCTGCGCAACGTCGAAATCATCTCTTCGTATGTGACGCGTTCTCCCAGTGCATCCATCCCCGCCAACTCGTCCAGCAGATCATCCCATCGCTTGCGCAGTTGAAACTCGCGGCTGTCCGCTTTCCTCGGTCCCGGCCATCCTGCTGCTTCCAGTACCTCACGAATAAGATCGCTCCACTCCGACCAACCAGTCACTTTCTTCATGCGCGGCTGCGCCAACTTCTGCGCCTGCATCAATGCCGTCGAAAGAGACTGCAGGCTCGCATGCGGAGTCGCATCACCCTTTACAAAGATCAGCATCCTCGCCGCTTCGCGTAACTCAAGCTCCAGGGTCAGACGCTTTCTCCTGCGCAGCACCTGCGCGTCAAATCGTGCGCGCTCGCTGATATCCGCTTCGCTTCCCAGGAAGGGGCTGCGAATAAGCTGGCTCACCTGTTCCAGCTCCACCGGCCCATGCAACCACCGGAGAAGCAGTAGCGCATCCCGCACCATGGCCGTCTTCGAAAGAGCGTCGCCCAGCGAGAACTCAAACGGAGGCGCGCTTTCGCTGCTCAACTCATAACTCCACGGAGCAATCCGCTCGCGAAAGACGCGTTCGATCTCTTCTCGCGCGTCATCGAGGTCAGGCACCACCACCGCAATCGTTCCGGCATCCTGGCGTGTGAGCAGGCCCTTCACCCATTCCGCACATGCGATCAGCTCTTCGCGATCATCCGCAAGCGCAGCTAAGGTGAGATTCTCCGCATGCTTTGGCTGCACCGCATGATGAACTAATGCCCCACGCTCTGCCAACGACTCGATCACAACGCCTTGCGAAGGAAGAACCCTGTCAAAACCCACCAGCAGGATCTCGACTACGGGCACAGAAAATCGACCCTCGCGCAGGGAACGCGCAAGCCTGCTGGCCGCGAGTGATCCGGAAACCCATCTCTGCTCGTCGCAGATCTTTTCAAACGCCTTCAACCACCTGCCGAAAAGCGCCACATCTGGCCCGCTCGACCCCGCCTGAAACGTCGTAAACGCTTCATGGGCGTTCCACTGCGATAGCAACCGGGCAGCGTCGGAGGCCATCTCGCCCATCGCCCGCGTCGAAAGCAGGCTTCCGCTGTCCGCCGTCGCCTCAATCGCACGCATCCAGACCCGACGCTCCTGCGCACGATTTAGCAGAATACGGTCTGTCACGCCTTCAATCAGCATCCTGCGCCACTGGTCGGCGATCCATCCGTCCCAGGTCAAAATTTGCGGCGCTTGCCAGCCCGAACGGCCTCCTTCGCGCATCGTCCGCTCAAAATGCAGACGCAGCGTGCGCGCCGCGCGCTGGTTTGAGGTCAGCACCAGCGCTCCACGAGAGAGGGCATCCATCACTTGTTCGACTATCGGCAGGGCGGCGCTCACTTCTCCTTTTATACGCCTTTTGCGGGGTATCATCAGCTTGGAACCGGAGGCTCCAACATGCCCAAACTCTTGCTCTCTTTCTTACTCCTGTGCACCGTTCTAGGATGCAAGCACCCGTCGCCCGCTGCTCCCGTGCAAGGACAGCAGATGAGCTACACCATCCGTGGAAAAGTCATCTCCACACAGGCCTCCACCGGGGAAGTGACCCTCGCGCACGAGGCCATCCCCGGCTTCATGGAAGCCATGACCATGCCCTACAAGCTCAATGATCCCTCCACCATCTCAGAACTTCATCCCGGCGATCGCATCACCGCTCGTCTTCTGGTGTTGAAAGATTCCGACGGTGAGTACCACGATCCCCGCCTCGACCAAGTCGTCGTCACCGCCCAGGCAAAACCGGACTACAAACCCATGTCCGAATACCACGTCCCCCAGCCGGGCGATCAGGTTCCCGACTTCAAATTCATCAACCAGAGCGGGCGCAGCGTTCATCTCTCCCAGTTCAAAAACAAAGCCGTCCTGATCACCTTCATCTATACGCGCTGCCCCATGTCCGACTTCTGCCCCAAAATGAGCCGCAACTTCGCGACCATTGACCAGCAGATCGCGCAGAACCCCGCGCTCTACAAAACCACTCATCTCCTCAGCATCAGCTTTGACCCCGCCTATGACACGCCTGCCGTCTTACGCAGCTACGGTGGGGCCTATACCGGCAAATACACCAAGGAAAACTTCGATCACTGGGAGTTTGTTGCTCCTGCGAAGACCGATCTCTCAGCCATGGAACACTTCTTCAACGTCGGCGTGACCCCCGGCGAAGCCAATTCTCTGAATCACTCTCTTTCAACGCTTCTCCTCGATCGCCAGGGACGCATCGCCGCCTGGTATCCCGGCGGAGACTGGAAACCAGGCGACGTCCTTACTGCCATGCACCATGCCGCTGGCGTTGCCTAACAACAGATCTCTCCGCTCCGCGACGATAAAGCCGTCCCTCCGGTCGACATGACGGCAAC
>JAHFTZ010000087.1:0-1622 GCA_023265355.1 Terriglobus sp. | reverse complement strand
ACCACGTCATTTCAACCGAGCGCGAAGCCGGAGCGGAGAAATCCGCTTTTGCTATGCGCCAAAGGCGCATCCAATCGCGCTCCGCGCGATTACACAGACCTCTCCGCTACGATAAGTCCGTCCAAAGCCCTACAAGCGCTATGCTTGTCCTATCACCTGCATCACCTCAAGGAGCAGCATTTCCCGATGGCAAATCTCACCATGCGTTTTGGCGCACTTCTCATCATCCTCGGTCTCGCAACCTGGTTTGTGACCGTGCCACATGCGCCGACCTCTCTGATTCCGGCAATCTTCGGCGTCCTGCTCTTGCTCTTCGGCGCGCTCGCCCGCACTCCGGACAGCAAAAAGCGCATGCTCTGGATGCATATTGCGGTCACCGTCGGCCTCGTCGGATTCCTCTTTCCCTTCGTGCGTGCGCTCAAACCCTTTGTGAACATGCTCCGCGGCATGGCTGTCGCTCATCCCCGCGCCGTCGTCGAAGAGATGCTCATGGCCCTCATCTGCCTGATCTTCACCGTGCTCTGTGTAAGAAGTTTCATCGCCGCTCGACGCGCCCGCATCCAATAGCTACACGAAGAAAACTGAGCAGGCAGGAGACAGCACAAGCATGGGATCGATGGGACACGGTGGGTTTGGGGGAATGCGCGCGGACCGGCCTGCACGCAGCACGGGACGCGGCATTGCGGCGGAGATGACCGCCGCGCGTCCAAAGCCCAAGCTGCGCAAGGTAATGCCAGAGGTCTGGAAGCTGGTCAAGCCGCGCCTGTGGCTTCTCATCGCCAGCTTTGCCATCATGATCGTTAACCGCGCCAGTGGTCTCATCCTTCCTGCCTCCGCCCGTTATCTCATCGATGACGTCATGAAGGCTGGCAACATGGGCCTTCTGCCCAAGATTGTGGGAGCCGTCGCCCTTGCTACGCTGACGCAGGCCGTGACCTCATACGCACTCACGCAGCTGCTCTCCAAGGCTGGCCAGCGACTCATCACCGAACTCAGGATGCAGGTTCAAGCCCACATCGGCCGCCTGCCCGTTGCGTTTTACGATGAAAACCGAACCGGCACCCTCGTCGCGCGTATCATGACCGACGTCGAAGGTGTGCGCAATCTCATCGGAACCGGCGTCATCGACTTCATCGGCGGCGTTCTGACCGCAATCTTCGCCTTCTGTTATCTCATTCACCTGAGCGTGCAGATGACGCTGGTCACCTTCGTCATCCTTATGGTCTTCGCGCTCATCCTTCAGCGCGCGTTCAAAGTCATCCGTCCGATCTTCCGTGAGCGCGCACGGATCAACGCCGAGGTCACGGGCCGTCTCACGGAATCTCTCGGTGGCGTCCGCGTCGTCAAGGGATACCACGCCGAACAGGTCGAAGCCGATGTCTTCGCTCGCGGCGCGGAGCGTCTTCTTCGCAATGTCATCAGCTCGCTCACTGCGCAGTCGCTTATGGCTCTGGCCTCCACCGCTGTTCTCGGTGTCGTCGGCGCGCTCATCATGTACCTTGGTGCCCATCAGCACGCCGCCGGACGCCTTACGGAAGGTGAGTACGTCGCCTACGTGATGTTCCTGGCGTTTATGATTGCCCCCATTGCCCAGCTCGTCTCCATCGGCACGCAGCTCACGG
>JAHFTZ010000086.1:7345-8052 GCA_023265355.1 Terriglobus sp. | reverse complement strand
GCAGCAGAGCATCGATCAGGCCACCCATCCTCTGCACACCCGCACGCACACGTTTTATGTAGTCCTTGCCTTCCACGCCGACGACTTCGCCGTAGTCCTCTTCCAGCGCCAGGCTAAAGCCGTCGATCGTGCGCAGAGGCGCGCGCAGATCGTGCGAGACGGAGTAGCTGAAGGCCTCCAGTTCGCGGTTCGTTGCCTCCAGTTCCGCGGTTCTCTCCTTGACGCGGGCTTCCAGAAGCTCATTCAACGCCGCGATCTCCGCTGCTTTTCTCTCTACCTCCACACGAGATACCGCCAGCTTTTCCGCTACCAGCTCTGCGGAGACGCGCAGATCCCGTTCTCGCGCAAAGTAGCGGAACATGAAGACGATCAGCAGGAGATCAAGTCCGCTGGCCAGGGCAAGGGTGTAACGCGCGTTTTTGGCCGCTGCCTCAGCCTCGCGTACGCGGTCGGAGAGCAGGCTGCGCTCCTCTGACTCCATGGAGTCTGCAATCTGCCGCAGATGGTCCATCTCGGCCTTTCCCGTTCCGGTTAGAACCATCGCCCGCAGAGTGGCCAGGTCTGAACCCGAACCTCGCAGGTCGTTGCCCTGTGCAAGCAGGGAGAGCCTTTGTTCCAGAACAGCTTGCATCTCGTGTGCGCGCTCCTTCTGGCCTGGATTGTCCGTCGTCAGGTGCTGAAAGTTTTCGACCTCCACCGGAAGCTCT
>JAHFTZ010000086.1:0-7328 GCA_023265355.1 Terriglobus sp. | reverse complement strand
GCGCCTTGAGATAGGGGTCCAGGTACTTGGTATCGCCGGTCAGCAGATAACCCCGGCTGCCCGTCTCTGCATCCTTGGCGGAGCTCATAATCCGCTCCACCTGGGTGATGACCTGCCACGTGTGGTCGACCCATCCCTGGCTCATCTGCAAAGCCCGGACCGACCGCAACGCCATCCAGGCATTGCCCGCAACAAACAAAATCGCGCCAATTAGAACCGCAGGCACGAGTGCCCGGTTGATCTTCGTTGCCATGGTGTCCTTCGATACGGTCATGCCGTCCTTCGTACCATTCGCCGCTGCCATCTCTTCAACCTATCTCGTCTTGCTTCCCCGCGCCACAACGTGCATCCTGATCGACTCTTTCCGCTAGCGCGTAAAGGTCGCTCCCACCATTTCAATACTGACCATCGGACCACCGACATACATCTGCCCCTGGATCCTCACCAGCTCAGGAGAATCGCCCTCGACGATCCAAACGCGCGTATCTGCTGGACGCATGCCAGCGGCCGCCGCAATCATTGCGGTGATCCCGCTCATCTCCGCCTTTACGCGAAAGATATGGGCCGTCCTCTTCGTTTCCGCGATACGAAGTTCTCCCGAGCCGTCAGAAGTTACCGCCAGCTTCACCAGACGTCCTTTGCCTACGGGAGCCAGATAGCTCACTTGGAAGACCGGCGCGTCTTCACGGGCATTCAACAACAGCGTTCCCAGCAGGCCATTCGATAGATCGTCGGGAAGCTTGGACTTGGATGTGTCGGCCTTACCATCCCTATCCCGGTTGATCACGACCCCGGTGGACATCTCCACCGATACATCGACCTGCCTTGGGAAATAGGGCCCCTTCTGTATATGCCTGTCCCGCACCAGGCGAAAAACTCCGCGCTGAGAGAAGTCCGTGCTCTCGTCATCCATCGAACCGTCGCGAAACGTATACACAAGGTGAAGGGATACATCCGTTCCACGGGCCACCTGCTGCAGAGAACCCCGCGCAATCTCCGCGCCTGTCTCCGACCGCACGATAAGGGTCTTTTGCATCGAACCCTGCACATGCCGCACCGGCAAGGGCTCAGCCATCGCCAATGCAGCGCCACTACAAAGAAAAAACACCGACAACCAACGCATCAACCATCTCTCCAGCGTCGCGGAAGTACACCGCGTCCCTATGTGATGCAAATCATTGTCACAAGAGAGAGGCTTGCCCTCAAATCATGCACTGATCCCCAGCGTCTGAACATAGTTGTCGCTCTCATCCCCAAAGGCCTCAACCGGCGGATAGACCAGCGATCTCCGCGCGCGATGCAGGCCCACACGCATACCAACCGCCAGATGGATTCATCTGGATGTCCCTCGCGACGCTACGGAATGACAAAGAATAGACGTGAGGATCAATCCGCCTCCAGCGGAAGCAGCATTACTTCGCCATCTTTCCTGCGCAGCAAGCGGTCGCAGTTCTCGCTCAGACCATTCACGTGCAGAGTCTTCCCCAGATCCCGATAACGTCCCGCAAGCGCTTCAATCGCCTCCAGCGCGGACGAATCCATAATCCGCGCATGATCGAACTCCAGGTAGACCCTTGCAGGATCTTCCTTCGGTGTGAAGAAGCGCGTGAACTGCGTTGCGGAGGCGAAGAAGAGGCTGCCGCGCAGGCGGTACGTCTTGCTCTCCGGCATTGTTTCTACTTCCACCTCAAGCTGCTGCGCATGGTCCCATGCAAAGACCAGAGCCGCGATGACGATGCCCGATACCACTGCGACCGCCAGATTGGTAAAGACCGTCACCAGCGTCACGACGATCATCACCATCGTGTCGTGCTTTGGAACCCTCGCCATCCCACGCAGACTCTTCCAGTTGAAGGTCTCCGCTGCCACTACAAACATCACACCTACCAGCGCCGCCAGCGGGATGCGTTCAATCAACTTCGATCCCACGAGAATGAACGACAGCAGAAAGCTTCCCGCAGCGATGCCCGAAAGACGCCTGCGTCCACCGGCGTTCAGGTTGATGATGCTCTGCCCGATCATGGCGCAGCCGCCCATTCCGCCGAACAAGGCACCAATGAAGTTTCCTGCTCCCTGTGCCATCGACTCGCGGTTCGGACGTCCGCCGGTGTCCGTGATCTCATCAATCAGGTTCAGCGTCAGCAGAGTCTCCACCAACCCGATCACGGCCAGTACGATCGCGTAAGGAAGAATGATGCGGAGCGTATCCAGTTTGTATGGGATCTGCGGCACGTGAAAGCTCGGAAGCGAACCATGGATGGAAGCAAGATCTCCCACGGTGCGCGTCTTGATGCCCAACGCCAGCGCCACTCCAGTCGTCGCCAGAATACCCGCCAGCGCGGACGGGAACGCCTTCGTCAGCTTCGGTAACAACACGGTCACCAAGACCGTCACGGCGACCAGCCCAAGCATGGTGAAGAGTCCAGAGGGAGCCATCCAGACCTCCGTTCCGTTCGCTGTACGCACGTGGAAGTGTTGCAACTGTGCCGAAGCGATAATGATCGCCAGCCCATTCACGAATCCCAGCATGACCGGATGCGGCACCATGCGGATCAGCTTGCCCAGACGAAACCACGCGAAGAGCATCTGCAGGATGCCGGTCAGCACCACCGTGGCAAAGAGATACTCCACGCCGTGCTGCACTACAAGGCCCGCAGAGACGACGGCCATCGACCCCGCCGCACCCGAGATCATGCCCGGACGCCCGCCCCAGATCGCGGCCACCAGGCAAAGGATGAACGCCGCGTACAGACCCGTAAGCGGATTCACATGCGCCACCAGAGCAAAGCCCACCACCTCCGGCACCAGCGACAACGCGGACGTCAAACCCGCCAGCACCTCAACCCTTACCTCGCGCACGTTCATCAAACTCCTCTATCTAACCCAACCTCCAGTATCGCCTCCGCTGAACCCACAATGAACGCGCCAGATGAACCCACACCAAGGGTTATAATGAACCCAAGGAAGTTGCCATGGCCCAGGCCGCAGTCGTCCAGAAACCCATCCCCGAGAAGACCCGCCGTCCTGCGATTCATCGCGGAGCGGAGGATACCGTCTCCAAGAAGAAAGCCACGCACCTCTTCGCCGCAGTGGCCCAGGGCTCTCCTATCCCCGCAGGACGCCTCCGCGCGGAGATCATCCCGGACTCCTCATGGAAGCGTTCCGGAGCTACGCTCTCGCCTTCGGCCAGTCAGTCCGCACTTCGGCTCCAGCGTGTTCTGGCGCTCGCCGAAGCTGTCTGGGGAGAGAAGGAAGCTGCCGTTAACTGGCTCAACGCGCCGCACCCTGAACTGCGTGCCGCTACGCCTTATTCGCTCCTGAAGACAGAGTCCGGCGGACGTGCGGTCGAAGATCTCCTCATCGCACTTGAGCACGGCTTCGCCGTCTAGCATGTCCGCGGCAAAGGCAGCAGAGTTCCCCATTTACCGTATGCACTCCACGGCCTTCGCCGCATCAGACTCCGCAGGAGCCATGCGCGCTCCGGGTCGCTGGCACTCGCAGGGAACCCGCGTGGTCTATGCAGCAGAACATATCAGTCTCGCTCTGCTGGAAACTCTCATCCACGCCGGAGGGCGCAAGCTCCCGCCGCGTTCCCTTACCCGCATCACCGTTCCTGCAGCGGTCGCGGTGGAGGCCACGAAATGGCTGGACGAACCCGCCTCTCGCGCCTTCGGAGACGCGTGGGTGAAGTCTTTGCGCACCGCTGTGCTTCGCGTACCCAGCGTCGCCGTGAACAGGCTCGAAGATAACTTCGTCCTAAATCCGGCTCACCCCGCCTTCCAGAAGCTCCGCTTCGGTAAGGCGGAGCTCTTCACGCTCGATCCTCGCTACGTTATTCTTTAGCTCTGTGTCCCATTTCTTTCGCAGTCTCTGGCGAAGCAGGGGTCCCCAGGACACTAAGTCACTCTGAGAATTTAGGACTCTTGATGCAGATCTGTATTGCCTTGTATCTCATCGGCGCGCTTACCTTTGCGAGCCCTGTATCCACCCAGTCAGCCGTGCCAGCCACACCGGCCAAAGCTTCCGTAACGGCAGAACCCTCGGCTGTTCCTCCTCCCAATACGTTGTTGGATGGTACAGCGGTCAAGCTGCGCCTGATGGACACTGTCAGTTCTGCCGACGCCCAGGTAGGTCAACATGTTCCCTTTGAAGTCACGGAAGATATTCTGGTGCAAGGCATCACAGTTGTCTCGAAGGGATCGCACGCCATTGCCACTGTTACGATGGCCGAACCCAAGAGACGTCTGGGCCGCGGCGGAAAACTCGATGTCCATGTGGACAGCATGCGTCTGGTCGACGGAGAAAGAGTGCAGCTCCGCGCAGTGAAAGACGCCAAAGGCGGAGGACACATCGGAGTGATGACGAGCGCCATGGTGGCCACCACCATTGTCTTCTTCCCTGCAGCTCCCCTCTTCCTCTTCATGCATGGCAAAGACATTACGATTCCCAAGGGCACTGACGTTACAGCCTTCGTGCAAGGCGACACTCAGTTGAACCTTGCCTCCTTCACTGCAGCTACATCAGCCTCACCCTCGGTTGATGGCGTGCAATCCGCAACTCTCGTAGTCGACTCTTCTTCTCCTGGAGCTGACATCGAAGTGGACGGCAAGTTCGTGGGCAATACTCCGTCCAGTCTTTCGGTCGCACAGGGGCAACACACGATCACCGTGAAGAAGAAAGGCTACCAAGACTGGAGCAAGGCTATGAACCTGTCCGGCTCAAGTGTCCATCTGAACGCGGAACTAGAAGTTGCAAAGTAGGTCGCGCGGAGCGCACGAGCCGGATCTCAGAGGAAATACAAAAGCAGATCCTTCGCTACGCTGCAGGATGACAAAAGAATGGGTGGCAAAGACACGCGGGATCATCATTCAATCCTTTACCTCGACTCCACCCATCGCGTCCTCTAAAGTTCTTATATGGCATCCTGGCGCGAAGAGCTCATCTCCTACATCCGAACCGAAGCCCTGCCCGTTGAGAAGTTTTCACACCAGCCGCGCCTCTACGCCCTGACCCAGCTCATCGATCCTGAGGCCGACCCGGACATTCTGTTCGCCTCTGCCTGGCTGCATGATCTCGGTGTCTTTCTCGGCCACCGGCCCGCGGAAAAGCTCGAGCTGGAAAAGTGGGATTCGGCGGCCTACGCCGTGCGTGTAACGCCCGAGATCCTTACGCGCCTCGGCTTTCCCCAGGAGAAGATCCCCGCCGTCGTCGAGTGCATCGCGCACCACCAGCCGCACAACACGCCGCAATCGCGCGAATCGGCGGTTCTACGCGATGCGGACATTCTTGAACAGCTTGGTTCTGTCGGCATCCTGCGGACGGTCTGCAAGGTGGGCCGCGACACGCGCTTCTCTACCTTCGCCGACGCCAGTTTGTATCTGACCCGCGCGCTCGATACGCTTCCAGCTAAGATTACGCTGGATCGCACGCGCGAACTCGCCGCTCCTCGCATCGCTGTTCTGCAGCACTTCCTCGCCTCTCTTCAAGAGGAAGCAAAGGGCGAACTTTAGCGGCGCTCCGCCTCAGGCATCACGGCTCCGTCGCGGATCCACTGCTCGATGGCAGCGATCTCACCCTCGGTCAAAGGCCCATCCGGCGGCATAGGTTTCCCCCAAGCTTCCTCACGCCGGACGACGTGCAGCATACGGCTCTTCTCCGGATCTCCCGGCACCACGGCGACGCCATCTTTTCCCCCTGCGAGAAGCGCGGCGCGCGAATCCATACGGAAGCCGCCCTTGCGGTTCATCCCGGCGTGACAGCGGTAGCAGTTCTCTTTGAGAACAGGACCCACGTGCTGGAGGTAAAAGTTCTGTTTTGGGTCTGAGGTCAATTTAGGAGGATCCGGGCGACAACCTAAGAGAAAGAGGCAGATTCCAGCCAAAAGTGCAGATCGGAACAAGGGCGGGGAGCGTTTTACGGGAGGCGGCCAAATCATGGGTGTTGTCGAAAGAGTATACGGAACCGACCTGGTTACTTACATGAGCCGCCGCCCCTCTCTAGAGTCGAAGATGCTCTGCGAATCTCCGCGGCCCGTCTGCCATGGCTCTTCAATGGTGTGGGCGTCGCGCTGGCGCTACAATCCTCGTGTTTTTCGCACTCGCTGCCCAGGGCGCAACGAAACGCAAGCCCGTGCCCGCCAAATCCAAGCACGCGAAAGCTGCTTCCGCCAAAGCTGCGCCAATCAGGCACGCGCCGGTTCGACGCCGCGCCACTCCTGAGGAGATCCAGCGCGCAGGCGAGGTCGCTGCCGCCAACGCGGACCGGATGCAGAGCGAGCGTATGGATCCCACCATCAAAACGCCGTCTCCGAAGACCGAGGACGCAGTACATGCCTGGATCCGCCAACATCATGCACCGGCGAGCAAGGCAGTTCTGAGCAGGCCCACCTCTCACGTTGCAACACAGACAGCGGAAAAGCAGACGCCGGTCGTCTCTGAGCAGAACAACTCTCCCCGTAAAGCCACGGCTGCAGACTTCGATGCGGCGGCTGAGGTTCAGTCCAAGGCACCCGAGGCACAGCCGGAGCCCGCGACCAAGCCACGCTCTGCCCTGACAGGCGTTTCCAGGCCCGAGGAAGACGGAGTCAGCAGTGACGCCGACGTTGCGACGAAAGCAGAGCCTGTCACCAGGGCCGAAGCCGCCATCGTCGCCAAATCACCTACACAGAAGCTGAACCTGCCTGCGCCTGCTGCGGCAAAGAAGCCAGCCTCGGTCGCGTCGACGGTTGCTGCAAACACGCGCGGACGGAAAGCCGTGATCGATCCGCAGACGGCCGCCTCCCTGACGACCAAAGAGTTCGGCAAGAAGGCCTTGCCCAAAGAAGATGAGGACGAAGCGGACGACGACACCGACGATGCTTCCGTCAGTTACGGACCAAAGACGATGCCCGCCCTTCTAAGTCGCAACGGACGTCTGATTGTGCCCGCTCCGATGAAGGGATCGCACGAGATTCTGGTCCATCAGAACATGATGGCGACGCAGGATGGCCTGGAGCGCATTGAAGATGACAACCAGCTCAACAGCATGCGCAGAGCGAAGCTTCTGGTCGCACTGCCAGTAGGGGCGGGCGTTCAGGTGGATGAGCGCCTCCCGGCAAACCGCCGCTATGCGCGTCCGTGGACGGTACGCTTCCTCTCGGATCTGGGCCGTGCGCACTTCGCCCGTTTTCACGCATCGATTCAGATCAACTCCGCCGTGCGCACCGTCGATTTCCAGCGGCATCTGATGCGCATCAATGGCAACGCAGCGCCGCCTACGGGAGATACGGCTTCCCCGCACCTTACGGGGCAGGCGGTCGACCTGGCCAAGCATGGCATGAGTATGACGGA
>JAHFTZ010000085.1 GCA_023265355.1 Terriglobus sp. | reverse complement strand
TGCGGGTTTGGCTATCGCACCAGCCTCTTCAATACAGATTCTGCGGAAGGCGGCGCCAAAGGGCGTTACGTGGTGACGCGTGTGGATTTCTGCCTGCGCGCCGATGGTGCACCGCAGTTGAAGTACGCGGATCTGGCGAAGAGGTTTGCTGGCGAAACTTCTCCGAGTCTGGTGGAAGTGGCCGACGCTGTTCGCGAAATCCGAGGCCTGAAGGGCATGGTGACGGCGGCACCGGATGGTTCAGGGCAGTATCCTGCCGGGAGAGATGCAGATACATGCTCAGCAGGGTCGTTCTTTCGGAATCCCGTGGTGCCGATGGATTTGCTGGCGGGAATTGCAGGTGCCTTGGGGATAGAGAAAGTTCCGCATTGGGCTGTGGGTGAAGAGCGCGTGAAACTTTCCGCTGCGTGGTTGATTGAGCAGGCCGGGTTTCCGCGAGGGTACGTAATGGGACCGGTGGGGATCTCGACGCGGCATACGCTGGCGCTGACGAACCGTGGAGGAGCGACAGCGGCAGAGATCGTGGCGCTGCGCGATGAGATTGCCCGGGTGGTGCGCGAGCGGTTCGGGGTGTCGCTGGAACAGGAGCCGGTTTCAGTCTCCTAGTAGAGATAGAAGATGGTCCCGGCGGTCGCTGAGGACTGCGCGCGCAGGTCCGGTCTGGGTGATACGTCCGTCTTCGAGACGAGCGACTTCGTCCGCTGATTCGAGTGTTTCGGAGAGGTTGTGCGTGACGGAGAGGATGAGCGCTCCGGAGTTCGCCTGCCAGCGTCTGAGTTCGACGATGAGCTGCGTGCGAAGCGGGATATCGAGGCCGCTGAGCGCTTCATCGAGGAGAAGAACCCTTGGGCGGCAGGCAAGCGCGCGAGCAAGCGCGACGCGCTGACGCTCTCCACTGGAGAGTGTGGCCGGTTTGCTGTCGCGCACGTGTTCTACCTGGAATCGCCGAAGAAGTTCGTCTGCGGAGCCGGTATCTTTTCCCCTGAGGGGAAAGAGGAGATTTTCGCGCGCGGTCATGTTGGGAAAGAGTGCGGCGTGATGCGTGACGAGGGGAATCTGGCGACGGTCGGGGCTGAGGGAAGAGATGTCTTTCCCCTCGAGAAGAACTTGCGTTGCGGGCGGTTGCCATAGACCGGCGATGGCACGGAGGATGCTGGATTTTCCAGCTCCGGATGCGCCGAAGAGCACGGTCCACGGCTGCGTGACACGGAGGTGGACCTCGAGAGTTTGTCTTCCTCGTTCGCCCCGGAGCATTAGCTCAAGCATCGCGGTTTCTCCGGAAGAGGCTGCGACCGTACACGAAGAGCAGGGCGACAGTGGAAGCGAGAAGAAGCCAGAGGGCGGTGCGGTTCGCTGCCGCGTAGTCGAAGTTTTGCACCTGGTCGAAGAGGGCGATGGAGAGCGTCTGTGTGCGGCCGGGGATGCCTCCACCGAGCATGAGGACGACGCCGAACTCTCCGACGGTATGCATGAAGGTGAGGACAGCTGCGGCGAGGATTGAGCTCTTCGCGAGCGGCAGAGCGATGGCGCGGAAGACGCGGCTGGGCGACGCTCCGAGCGTCTGTGCTGCTTCGAGATAGCGCGGATCGATGCTGCGCAGGCCAGCGACGACCGGCTGCACGGCGAAGGGCAGGCTGTAGAGAAACGAGCCCACGACTAAGCCCGAGAAGGTGAAGGCTAGGGGATGGCCGAGGAGACGGACGATCGCTCGCCCTATGGCCGTGAGCGGGCCGAGACCGACGAGGAGGTAAAAGCCGAGTACGGTGGGCGGGAGAACGATTGGAAGGGCGACGAGGGCTTCGATGACGTAGCGCAGTCTGCTGCGGCCAAGGGCGAGCCAGCCCGCCAGGGGCAGGGCGAGGAGCATCAGCACGAGGGTGGTGACGGTGGCGAGGCGAAGTGTGAGGACTAGGGCTTCCTTATCCACTTTGCGAGTGTAGCTGGTGGGTTTGTAAACAGCAGATCCCTTCGCTTCGCTACGGGATGAGAAAGGGGACCGGGTGCCCCACACATCGCAAAGAGCGCGATATATGGGGCACCCGCTCTTTGCCCATCACCCATGTCCAAAAGCAGGACAGGGAACACCCGGCTTTGTCTTACTTGATGGGGCGCAGACCCAGGCTGGCGAGGTGTCCCTGGACTTCGTCGCTCAGGATGTAATTCAGCAGCTTGTGGGCGTTGTCGCGCTGGGGAGAGCTGCGCAAGATGACGGCGCACTGGCGGATCTCAGGGTAGACGTAGGTGGGGAAGAGGACGAAGCTGCCGCTGTTCTTGAACTTTGGCGAGGTGGCAATGGTCTCCGAGATCAGGGCGAGTTCCGCGTTGCCGGTCTGCGCAAACTGCGCTGCCTGGGCGACGGATTCGCCCTGCACGAAGTGGGGCGCGACGTTTTCATAAAACTTCATCTTCTGCAAAGCGGAGACAGCGGCGCGTCCGTAGGGAGCGTGGTCGGGGTTGGCGATGGAGACGGATTTGAGGTCTTTTCTCTCCAGTGCTTCCAGATGAAGAGGATTAAAGCGCGAGTCCTTGCGGGTCCAGAGAACGAGCGTGCCTTTGGCGTAAGGGATTGCATCTGTCGAATCGGCCATGCCGCCGGAGACGACACGTTCTGCGAAGACGTAGTCCGCGGAGAAGAAGATGTCCGCGGGTGCACCGGAGATCATCTGCTCGGAGAGGATGGAGGACGCGCCGTAGTTGATGACGAGATGAATACCGGTCTTGCGCTCGAAGTAAGGTGCAAGCACCTCGAAGACTGGTTGCATATCGGCCGCAGAGGCTACGTGCAGCTCTGTCTTCGGTTTGGGAGCAGGTTTTGCCTGGGCCTTCGCAGTACTGGAAGACGCGCAAAACGCCGCCAAAATGAAAGCGATGAAAGCGAGCTGTTTCATAGAGAAGCAGCCTTTACGATACCCTGTACCTAGCCATGAATATGCGGTCACATCAGCTTCGATGCATCGGAACGGGCGAGCGTATATCTCCCGAAGATGCTCCCCACGATTTTAGGGATCCTGAAACGCGCGAACTTTATGAGATTGAGTACCCTTGGAGCGAAAGCGCCGAGACCTCCGGCGCACCCCATCGGAATCTGCCCAACCCGTCCGCGCTGCGGCATCTCTGGGCCGAACGGCGCGACTCGACGCTGCCGATTGACCAGTCCGGCGTCTGGCGCTACCGCGAGTTGCTGCCGATTCTGAAGGACGACAACACCGCGACCACGCTGCGCGAAGGAAACACCCCGCTTTACGATCTGCCCCGCTGCGCGAAGACGCTGGGGCTGGATTTCCTTCTGGCGAAGCACCAAGGCATGAATCCCACGGGCTCGTTCAAGGACACGGGCATGACGGCGGCGCTGTCGGTCGCCGTGGAGCGCGGATACGAGTGGGTGGCCTGTGCCTCCACTGGGAACACCTCGGCGGCTATGGCTGCCTACGCCGCGCGCGCCGGGCTGCGGAGTATCGTCTTCATTCCCGAAGGCAAGATCGCCTGGGGCAAGCTGTCGCAGTCGATGGACTACGGAGCGATGACGGTCCAGTTGAAGACGGACTTCGACGGCTGCGTGCGGATTCTCGCGGAGCTGGTGAAGCGGCATCCGATTTATCTGCTGAACTCCGTGAATCCTTACCGTCTAGAGGGGCAGAAGACACCTGCGGTGGAGATGGTGGAGCAGCTTGATTGGCAAGTTCCGCATCACGTCATCGTGCCGGGCGGCAATCTGGCCAACGGATCGGCTTTGGGCAAGGGATTTGCCGAGATGAAGCACCTGGGTCTGATCGACCGTGTTCCGAAGATCTCGGTGATTCAGGCAATGGGAGCGAACCCGCTCTTTCAATGGTTTACGAACGATCACAAGGAGATCGACCCGGTTGTCGCCGATACGCGCGCGACTGCGATCCGTATCGGGAATCCGGCTTCTTGGCGCAAGGCCGCACGCATCATCGAGACGACCAATGGCTGGTGCGAGCAGGTTTCGGAGTCGGAGATTGCGTTTGCGAAAGCCCAGATCGGTGCCGAGGGCATCGGTTGCGAACCGGCGTCTGCCGTGACACTGGCGGGCCTGAAGAAGCTTGTGGCACAGGGCCGTGTGGAGCGCGGTGAGCGCACGGTGCTTCTGCTGACCGGACACACGCTGAAGGATCCTGAGTACACCATCGACTTTCATCGCGGCATGCTGGCGATGGACATCGAGGAGGCCGCGCCGTACCGCAGGCCGCCGTTGGTTCTCGATGCCGATCCAGAGACGGTGTTACGCGCTCTGGATGCCGAGATCAAGAACACACCTGTGCCGGTACTCTGAAGATGAGTGGAACGGTACGGCTTCGTCTGCCTGCAACTTCTGCGAACCTCGGGCCGGGCTTCGATGCCCTGGGCCTGGCGATGGACTTTCATCTGTACGTGGAGGCGGAGCTTGCTGGGAAATTCGTGATCGAGGCGACGGGTCGCAATGCGCAGGTCTGTGGCGACGTTGAGGATTCCCTGATCCTGTCCACGTATCAGGAGGTATTGGGGCAGCAGGGGATCAGTGCTCCGGCGCTGGCTCTGAAGGTGCGCAATGAGATTCCGCTGGGGATGGGCTGCGGCTCTTCTGCGGCGGCGCTTGTAGCTGGTGTTGCTCTGGCTTCGCACTTCGGAAAATTGGGATGGGGCCGGCATGAGATTCTGACCGAAGCAAGTCTTCGTGAAGGTCATCCGGACAATGTGGCTGCGTGCGTGATGGGCGGACTTACGGTTTCGGCGATGTCGACGGAGGGCTCTGTGACGACGGTGTCTGCGGTCTCACTTGCACCGGCGACGAAGTGGCCTTTGCTTTTGGTGATGCCGGGAGCTTCGTTGTCGACTTCCAAGGCGCGCGGCCTGCTGCCTGAGAGCTATTCCAAGGCGGACACGGTCGCCAATATTCAGGCGGCATCGTTGCTCACGGCGGCGTTTGCTACTGGTCGTGGTGAACTGCTGGCCATGGCCATGCGCGATCGCGTTCACCAGCCTTACCGGTCGGAGGCATGTGCTCTACTGCCGCTCCTTTTGCCGCTGGCTGGCAAGGATGGCATTCTGGGCGTGGCGCTTTCCGGTGCGGGACCGTCGGTTTTGCTGGTTCTGGAAGACGGTATGGATCTGGCTGTTGCCGAGGCGCTCGTGCTGAAAGTTCTGAAGGGAAATGAGGTCGAGTTATTTCGATCCAGAATGGGCGGCGGGGCTACGCTCTAGCAGTAACCAATTTGTTTTGATTACTTTATGGTTACCATAGATTTCTTGTGATTAGATCCCTTCAACGGTAACTTATGTTTTGTAGGCAGCCTTGGGAAGGGCTCTACCTGCATAGCGCCCGTTGAACCCGCCTGTCGGGATCCGGGCGCTTCACTCTTTTGGGGTTTGAAAAGAATAAAACCAGATTCCTTCGCTTGCGCTACGGAATGACAAAGGGGGTTACAGGCCAGCGGAGAGGCGTGTTCTGGGATCGGCGTAGTCTCGGAGAGCGTCGCCGAGGAAGCAGAATGCCAGCACGCAGAGCATGACGGCCATGGCTGGGAAGAAGATCATGTGCGGCGCGTCGAAGAGATGGGGCCGCGCGTCGTTGAGCATCGATCCCCAACTGGCCATCGGCGGAGGAACGCCGAGGCCGAGGAAGCTCAATGTGGCTTCCGCCAGGATGGCTGCCGCCATGCCTACTGCTGCCTGCACGATCACAGGCTGCAGAATATTTGGAAGAATGTGGCGTGTGAGGATGCGGAGATTGTTTGCTCCGAGAGCACGGGCCGCTTCCACGTATTCGCGTTCTCTCGCTGCCATCACCTGAGCGCGCACGAGACGGGCGTAGTTGACCCAGCCGGAGATGGCGAGTGCGAGAATGACATTGCGCAGGCCCGGGCCGAGGAAGGCAACGAGTGCGATGGCAAGGAGAATCCCCGGCAGCGCCATGAAGGCGTTCATGACGTAGATGTTGAGCAGGGCGTCGCGCCAGCCGCCGTAGAAGCCTGCAACGCAACCGACCAAAGCACCGAAGACAAGGGAGAGACCTACGACCGTAATGGCTACGGTGAGAGAGATACGCGCGCCAAAGAGCGTGCGCGAGAAGATGTCTCTTCCCAGTTCGTCGGTGCCAAACCAGTGACCGTGGCCCGGAGAGAGCAGACGTGCCTGCAGATTGAGTGCGGCAGGATCGTGTGGAGCGATCCATGGTGCCAGAAGAGCCGCGACGGCGAAGATTCCCAGAAGAAAAAGCGCGGTCCATGTAAGCCAGTTGCGATGCATCACTTGAACATGTTACCTGTGGTGGGGCGGTGTGCGTCAGCCGGGAGAGCCGTCAGGCATACTTGTGCTATGGCTGAGTTGGACCGGGAGATTTCTTCCACAGGAAAACGGGATGGCAACGAGTTTCGAACCATTCTCGGAGTTCGCTTTTTTGCGGGATCGCTGAAGGGCGCGGTCGACCGGATGTTGCATGGTGGGCTGCTGGTGGTTCCCTCCGCTCCGGTGCTGCGATTGATCGAGACGGATCTGGAGTCGCGCGAAGCTCTGCTGGAGGCGGATTTTGTCATCGCAGACAGCGCATACATGGTGCTGGTGTGGCAGCTTCTGCAGTGGGAGAAGATTCCGCGCATCTCGGGTCTGGCCTATCTGGATGAACTTCTCTCGCGTCCGGAGATGAAGAGACCTGAGGAGACGGTATGGGTGATGGCCCGGCCAAAGTCGGCGGAGACGAACCGCGCATGGCTGCAGACGCAGGGCATCGATCCTCCGGACTCGCACATTTATCTTGCGCCGGTTTATCCTCCGGGGCCCATCCAGGATCCGGTGCTTTTGGAGATGCTGGAACGTCTGCGTCCCAGGCATGTGATTATGACGATTGGCGGAGGAAGCCAGGAGCGACTTGGCCTTTATCTGCGACGGAACCTGAGCTTTGTTCCGGGGATCCATTGCATTGGAGCCGCAATTGCTTTTCTGTCGGGCGACCAGGTGAAGGTGCCGATGTGGGCAGACAAGTTCTACCTTGGCTGGCTGATCCGAACGATGGATAATCCCAAGCTGTACGGACCGAGGTACGCCAGTTCCTTTGCCCTGGCGAAACTAATGTTTCGCTTTCGCAGCATGCTTCCGCCCCTGAAGCAGGGCAGTTAGAGTTAGAAGAACAATCGCATCGATTGAATTTAAGTCTGTGTCTGAATCGATGTGAGTAATCCGGGGTCGATTGTGCGACGTGCCTTTGTCTTTGCAGTTTTCGTATTGTCTTTTGTGTGCGCTCGCAGCATGTTGGCCCAGGGCCGGACGGTGGCCGAGCAGTATCTGTTTGCAGCGCTGAACCAGGAGCGTGCCGCTGCAGGTCTGCCTGCGCTCGCATGGAACCCGCAGATGGCGATTGCGGCGAGAGAGCATGCGATCCGTATGGCACGCACGGGAGGCATCTCCCACCAGTTTTCGGGCGAGCCGGATCTCAAGCAGCGCACGTCGACTGCTGGGGCGAAGTTTTCTACCGTCGCCGAGAATGTAGGGGTTGGCGAATCTTCGATCACGCTCCACAGCGCGTGGATGCACTCCCCGGGACATCGCGCAAATATTCTGGATCCGGTGATCACGTCAGTGGGTATTTCGGCCGTGATGTCTCGAGGCCGCCTTTGGGCGGTCCAGGACTTCTCCCGCGATGTGGAAGCGCTGTCTCTCGCTGCGCAGGAGGCCAAGGTGAGTGCTCTGTTGGCGCAGCGCTACGGTATTGCGATCACGCCGACCTCTGAAGCGCGCGAGACTTGTTTGCGCGAGAAAGGCTATGCTGGGGATCGCAAGCCATCGTTCGTCATGCGGTACTCGGGATCGAGCCTGACGTCGCTGCCAGAGCAGCTAACGGCCAAGCTGGCTTCAGGGCAGTACACGCACGCGGAGGTGGGAGCCTGTACTCCAGGGAGCAGCGCGTTTGCGGGCTACAGCATTGCTGTTCTGCTTTATCCCTAGGCGGCTGAGCCTTTGTCGTACGCGGGCGCTTGCTCGCTTTGACCCTGCGGCCTCATTTTGCTATAACAGACAGGTAGCCCGGCGTGAGTTCTTCCGCTGCGGTACGCTGTTTCAAGATCCCCCCAG
>JAHFTZ010000084.1 GCA_023265355.1 Terriglobus sp. | reverse complement strand
CTGTATCTCGGTCAATGTGCGCAGTACTGCGGAACCCAGCATGCCAAGATGCTGCTTCGAGTTCAGGCCGATTCTCCGTCCGACTTTGCCGCCTGGGTGAAAAAGCAGCAACAGATCCCTGCGCGGGAAATCGTCGGCAACTCCCTCGCGCAAGAGGGCAGGGCAACGTTCCTGCGGACTGCGTGCATGAGTTGCCATACCGTCGCAGGCACTTCTGCGAACGGACGCTTCGGACCTGACCTGACCCACCTCGCGGACCGGGACACCATCGGTTCAGGGCCCATTAAGAACACACCCGAGAATCTCCGAAAGTGGATCGCGGACCCGAACGAGATGAAGCCCGGATCCTTGATGCCTTCGATGCATTTGAACGATCACGACCTGGACACGATCACCGCTTATCTCACGACGCTTCACTAAACAGCTACGGGAAAGCAAAGCACACATGGCGACTTCGACCACAGCTCTTGAAGCAATTGATGTCACGGATCCGTCCGCTCACCCGCCGGGCCCGGGGTTGGTTTATCAGTGGCTGACGACGGTCGATCATAAGAAGATCGGCTTGATGTACATCGTCTACGCTCTGCTTTTTCTCGTAGTCGCCGGTGTGCAGGCGATGCTAATGCGCATTCAGCTCGCGGTGCCCAATAACCACTTCGTCAGTCCGCAGACCTTTAACCGGTTGTTTACCATGCACGGCACCACGATGATTTTTTTTGTGGCTGTGCCAGTATTGTTCGGCTTCGGAAACTACCTGATCCCGCTGATGATCGGTGCTCGCGACATGGCATTTCCGCGGTTGAATGCGTTCAGCTTCTGGCTCTCTGCCTTTGGTGGCGTGCTGCTTTACCTGAGCTATTTTGCAGGCAGCGGTCTTTATGGAGCAGGGTCGGCTCCCGATGTCGGATGGTTCGCGTATGCGCCTCTTACCTCAAAGGTTTTTTCGCCGGGACACAGCACCGATTACTGGACACTTGCTGTTCTGCTGAGTGGCATTGGTACGACAGGTACTGCTGTCAACATCGTGGCCACCGCGTTCTGTATGCGCTGCAAAGGCATGACGCTGATGCGTATGCCTCTGCTGGTGTGGCTTTACACGGTTGCCAGTTGCATGGTCTTCGTCGTGGTCAGTCCCTTGTCTGCGGCGCAGATCATGTTGTGTCTCGATCGATATCTCGGTTCTCATTTCTTCGACACACAGGCTGGCGGCTCTGCCGTTCTCTGGATGCACTTCTTCTGGATCTTCGGACATCCGGAGGTCTATATCCTCATCCTTCCCACCTTCGCTTTCATTAATGAGATTGTTCCGGTTTTTTCAAGAAAGGCTATCTTCGGATATCCAGCGATGGTGGCTGCTTCGGTAGGCATCGGTTTTGTGAGCCTGAGCGTCTGGGCTCATCATATGTTCACGGTAGGTATGGGGCCTGCGGGAAACACCTTCTTCGTCTTCGCTACGATGGTGGTTTCGGTCCCAACGGGCATCAAGATGTTCAACTGGCTTGCGACGATCTGGGGCGGAAAGGTCATCTACAGCGTTCCCATGTTGTTCTCCGTCGGGTTCCTGTTTCAGTTTCTGGTGGCAGGATTGACAGGCATCATGTTGTCGGCGGCTCCCTTCGATTGGCAACTCAGCGCGTCCTATTTCGTCGTTGCTCACTTTCACTACGTCATCGTTGGCGGAATTATGTTCTCCCTGTTCGCTGCCTTTTATTACTGGTATCCGAAGATGACGGGCCGGATGATGAGCGAGCGACTCGGTAAGTGGCACTTCTGGCTGTTCGTTATTGGCTTCCATCTCACCTTCGATTTCATGCACATCCCCGGGCTGCTCGGTATGCCACGCCGCATCTACACGTACGAGGCTGGAAGAGGCTGGGAGCTATGGAACTTCATCGTCGGTATTGGTGCGATCGTGCAGGGAGTTGCCACGCTGATCTTCGTTTATAACCTCGTGCATTCGTACTTCCGTGGGAAAGAGGCCGGACCCGATCCGTGGGACGCCTGGACCCTCGAATGGGCGACGACTTCGCCTCCGCCCGGTTACAACTTTGCAATTCAGCCGACGGCAACGAGCGCACGTCCGTTGTGGGATCTAAAACATCCGGAAGATCAAGATTCGAGCTACGAATGACACAGACGACTGCGATACCGATTTCTGTCGATGAACAGCCCTGGATCCTTCCGAACAAAGGCATCGTTGGCATGTGGTGTTTGATTGCCGCAGAGGCCGCGATTTTCATGATCTTTGTTGTGGCCTATGTCTACTACCTGGGCAAGAGTCTGTCTGGTCCCACGCCCGCCCAGGTACTGGAGCTGCCCATCCTGGGTACGATCTGCCTCTTGTCGAGCAGCCTCACCGTGCACGCGGCTGTCGCGGCACTTCGCAAGGGGACTGTTCGCCGATGCACGCTGGCGTTAGCTGCGACGGTGGTGTTGGGAAGTGCTTTCCTGCTGACGACCGCGAAGGAATGGCATCACCTCATCTACGAAATAGGTCTTACGATCAGAACCAATCTCTTCGGGACAACATACTTTTCGCTCGTCGGTCTGCATGCAACCCACGTCATTGTCGGTTTGTTGCTTTTGACTGCCGCCTTGCTGTTCAGCCTGAGTGGTCGCGTGACAGAACACCATGCCGAACGTCTGGAGGTTTTGTCGCTGTACTGGCACTTCGTGGACGCAGTGTGGGTCGTCGTCTTCCTTGTGGTGTACGTGATTGGCCGGTAGCTGTTGATTTGCAGACAAGAACGGATGGAGATGTAATGGCTGACCACAACCTCGAAAGCGTTGCAGATATTTCGGAGCCGCAGGCTTCTGCGGTACATCTTCCCGCGCCGACCGCGTGGCCGATGGTGCTCGCGGTGGGCATTGCGTTGATCTTCACCGGCATGGTGACTCACTGGGTGATTGCCTTGCTCGGTCTGCTGCTGGTTCTGCCGGCGATTGTTGGTTGGTTCCGCGAGGTTCTTCCTTTCGAAAACGTGCTACACGTAGCAGTAAGTGCGCAGGTTGTGCCCGTGTTTAGCAGTCGCACCACACGCGCACATTCGCCTCAGGGCGAAAACCATCGCAAACTGCTTCCGTTGGAGACGTTCAGCATCACGGCCGGCATCAAGGGCGGCATTGCCGGAGGCACGGCAATGATTCTGCCCGCGGCTCTCTACGGCCTGATTCGTTATCACAGCATCTGGTATGCGGCGAATCTGCTCGCCGCTGGCGGCTTCGTGAGTTGGGCCGGGGAAAGCGATGCGTTTCTTGCGCAGTTTCACCTCCAGGGATTTTTGGCAGCCTCGGCAATTCATGGGATCGCGTCGGTCCTCATCGGTTTGCTCTATGGAGCGATGCTTCCGATGTTTCCTCAAAAGCCGATCTTGACGGCGGGCTTTATTGCCCCGTTTCTCTGGACGGGCTTGCTGTATTCGGCTCTTGGTGTAATCAGCCCGATTTTGGATCAGCGTATTAACTGGTTCTGGTTCGTGTTGTCTCAGATCTTCTTTGGGCTCATTGCTGGTTATGTGGTTAACCTCCAGGTCAAAGTGCGCACTCCTCAGTTTCAGGCGCTGCCGTTCGCGGTTCGTGCCGGAATCCACACGAGCGCTGCGGAAGACGAGGACTCCCTATGACGTTCAAGGGACTTTCTGTTCTGCTGGCGACGTGTTTTTTCCTGCTCGGATGTGGCCGCGCTCCGGGACGTCCCGGCCCTGGCCCGCAGGTACTTCGCCCGGAACAAGAGTTGAATTTCGCAACGCTTTATAAAGCCAACTGTGCCGGATGTCATGGAGCCCAGGGCAATCACGGAGCCGCCATCGCTCTTTCGAATCCCGTCTACCTTGCGATCGCAGGGGAAGGCGTATTGAAAGAGGTCACGTCGCGCGGCGTGCATGGCTCGCTGATGCCCGCGTTTGCAAAGAGTTCCGGAGGCACGCTCACGGACCAGCAGATCGAAGTGCTGGCGCACGGCATGGTGCAGGCCTGGGGTAAACCGAATCTGCTTGCCGCACAGAATCCTCCCACCTATAAGGCATTGCTTAGCGGCGACGTGGAGCGAGGACATCAACAGTTCGTCGCATCATGCGCCTCCTGTCATGGAGCCAATGGCGCAGGAACACAGAAGAGCGGTGGTGAAAAGATCGGCTCGATTCTGGATCCGTCGTATCTGGCGCTGATCAGCGATCAAGCCCTTCGCAGCTTCATCCTCGTGGGCTTACCCGATCAGGGGATGCCGGACTGGCGCTCCGATTCCGCAACCCCGATGACGGACCAGCAGGTGACCGACGTCGTCGCATGGATGGTTTCACAGCGCGGACCGGCTGCGGGCCAACCCTATCCGAATCATCCCTGAACGCTTCAAGAGTGCCGACCCGTATTTGACCAGGAGCGAAAGTATGAACTCGAACGAGGAGCCGAAAGTGCCGATTGACGCAGACGCCGAACAGGCGGTCATCGACGAGGCCACGCGCGTACGACGTGCCGGTCATTCGCGGAGAACGTTCCTGTTCAAGGTCGCGCTTCTGGCGAACGGATTGGTGGGCGCTGTGATGGCCGTACCCATACTCGGGTATCTGCTCGGCCCGGCGTCGAAGAAGGCTTCGGCAGAAGAGTCCTGGATCAGCCTGGGTCCGATCGCGGAATTTCCAGAAGGCGAAACTCGACTAGCTACCTTCCGCAACCCTATTACAACGGCCTGGGATGGCCAGACGGGAGATGTGCCCTGCTGGGTGCGCCGTGAGTCGGGTACGACTTTCCAGGTCTTCGCGATCAACTGCGCCCACCTTGGATGTCCCGTCCGTTGGTTCGCCGAATCGAAGCTCTTTCTCTGTCCCTGCCATGGCGGAGCCTACTACGAAGATGGCGCGCGAGCTTCGGGACCGCCGGAGCGAGGTCTCTTCGTGTATGAGCATAAGCTCTCCGGAGACACACTCATGATCAGCGCAGGCAGCATGCCGACGTTGGCCGCAAAAGCGACGACTTCGCCGACTCTGACCCAGATCGCCGGAGCCGCGCCGTTCTCCCCGGGCGCCATACCAAAGCCGAGGTGTGAATCGTGCCAAGACTGACGGAAACCGCGAAGAGCGTTTATCAATGGTTTGAAGACCGCCTCGGACTCGGCAAGCCCATCCTCGACGCGGTCGAACATGAAGTGCCTGAGAGCACCGCCAGTTGGTGGTATGTCTTTGGAAGCGCAGCAACGGTGTTGCTCGTTATGCAGGTGATGACGGGTGTGTTGCTTGGTCTGGTGTACTCGCCGTCGGCGGGCCACGCATGGGCCAGTCTCGAGTTCCTGGATCACAGCGTCACGCTGGGTTGGTTTTTGCGAGCGCTGCACGGCTGGGGATCGGATTTCATGATCGCCATTGTGCTCATCCACATGGCGCAGGTATTTCTTTTTGGAGCTTACAAGTTTCCGCGAGAACTGACCTGGATCGTCGGTGTTGTCTGCCTTCTCCTCACCCTGGGAATGGCGTTCACCGGACAGGTGCTTCGCTTCGATCAGGATTCGTACTGGGGTCTGGGAATTGGTGCCTCCATCGTAAGCCGCGTTCCGTTGATTGGCGGGGCGTTGGTGAAGCTGATGCTTGGTGGACCGATCATCGCAGGGCCAACCCTGACGCGTTTTTTCGCGCTTCACGTCTTCATCATTCCGGGCCTGCTCATCGCCATGGTGGGTGTGCATCTTTGGATGGTGCTCCGCCTCGGCATCAACGAATGGCCCATGCCGGGCAGGCTTGTAAGCAAGACAACCTATACGCGGGACTACCATAAGCTCACCAAAGAGACCGGGATTGCGTTCGTCCCCGATGCCGCGTGGAAGGATGCAATCTTTGCCGCAGCTATCATGCTCTCGGTGATGGCGTGTGCCTTCTTCTTCGGTCCCTTCGGACCAACCGGGCAGCCCGATCCGACGATCATTCAAACAGCGCCGAAGCCTGATGTCGCATTTCTGTGGATCTACGCTGTTCTTGCATACCTGCCGCCCAGCCTCGAAACGCCGGTGCTCTTCATCGCACCCGTGCTGGGTATCGGTGCGATGCTCTTGTTGCCTCTGTTTTCACCGCAGGGAGAGAAGCACTGGTCCCGCCGACCTATCGCTGTACTCATGGTGGCAGTCATTGCTGTCGTCCTGGGAGTCTTCACTCACCTCGGAACGTATACACCCTGGAGTCCGATCATGGATGCATGGACGAGTGACCCTGTCCCGGTCCGCTACCTTCACAATCGCACGCCGCTCGAGAGGCAAGGCGCGCTTGTTCTTCAGAATAAGCAATGTCGCAACTGCCACGCCGTCGGCGGATCAGGCGGTCTGCGCGGACCCGCTCTCGATGGCGTTGCTACACGGATGACAGAGGACCAGATCTTCCGCCAGGTACTCCAGGGGGGAGGAAACATGCCGGCGTATGGCAATTCTCTCAGTCCAGCCGAAACAAAAGCGTTGGTCCGGTTTTTATCGACGCTCAACACTGAAAATGAACCGAAGGCCATCGATGCTTCGAGAGACCTGGTGACCACATTGCCCGACAGCGCATCCCCGGCTCGGGTGCAGTAACATTCAGCTCACGATGGGACCTGCGGCTCAAGCAATCTTTACCGAATGGTCTCCGCCGATATTTCTGACGGTCACCATCGCTCTGGTCGGGGCGATCTATCTGCGCGGCTGGTTCCTCATCCGACGGACGCGACGCTCGCAATTTCCGGTGTGGCGGTTGGGGTCGTTTCTGGTTGGACTCGCGACCATCTGGATTGCGATCGCATCGCCGCTGGACGGCTTTGCCGATGTGCTACTGAGCGCGCACATGGTGGAGCATCTTCTCCTCATGTCCTTTGTTCCTCCGCTCGTGCTTCTCGGGCTACCGGTCGTGCCTCTGCTTCGAGGCCTTCCACGGAGTGTTAGAAAGTCCATCCTCGCTCCACTTCTTCGTAACAAAGGGCTACGGAAATTAGGCCACTGGTTGATAACACCGCTGGTCGCATGGCTCGGGATGAATCTCGCATTCGTTGGTTGGCACATCCCGGCTGCCTACGACTTTGCGCTCGAGAACGAAGTCTGGCACGAGATCGAACACCTGTGTTTTCTCGGGACGTCTCTGCTCTTCTGGTGGCCGCTGATTCGCCCGTGGCCTACCCGCACGGCTGCGCTCGGCTGGTTCGTCCTGCCATACCTTGTGCTGGCGGACATCGTAAACACTGTCGTATCCGCATTCCTCGCCTTCTGCGATCGACCCGTCTACGGGTATTACCTCAAAGAGCCCAACGCCTTCGGAATCGCTCCGATGGCTGACCAACGAGCCGGTGCGGTCGCGATGTGGGTCATCGGATCCATGGTGTTCCTCGTACCAGCGGTTCTGCTTACCGTTCGATTACTTCAGAAAAACTCCGGGAGCCGGGTCAGGCCTTCTCAATAGCCCAACTCTGTAAGCACAAACGCATAGTCCATCGCGATCTCCTTCAAATAGTCATAACGGCCAGAAGCACCGCCATGCCCGGCGTCCATATTGAGGTGCAACAACAGCGGCACCTCAGGATTCGTCTTCAACGTCCGCAGCTTCGCCACATACTTCGCCGGCTCCCAATACATCACCTGGGAATCATTCAGGCTCGTCTTCACCAGCATGGCGGGATAGTCGCTGCGCTCCAGGTTGTCGTAAGGTGAATAGCTCCGCATATACGCGAAAGCCTCTGCCTCGTTCGGATTGCCCCACTCCTCGTACTCCGCAACCGTCAAGGGGAGGGAATCGTCCAGCATCGTATTCATCACATCGACGAAGGGAACATGCGACAGAACAACACGGAACAGGTCAGGTCGCAGATTTACCACCGCACCCATCAACAAGCCGCCCGCGCTTCCGCCTTCGATCACCACCTTGGTGCGGTCGCCATAGCCCTCGGCCAGAAGATGCTCTGTCACGTCCACAAAGTCAGTAAACGTAGTGCGCTTCACCATCATCTTGCCCGCGTCATGCCAGGCATCGCCCAGGTCGCCCCCACCACGAATATGCGCGTACGCCATCACAAATCCGCGGTCCAGAAGAGACAAGCGATTCGTCCCGAATCCTACCGGCAGCGGATATCCATACGAGCC
>JAHFTZ010000083.1:1216-8119 GCA_023265355.1 Terriglobus sp. | reverse complement strand
GGCAGAGCTCACATTGGCCAACGCCTGGGCGACGTTCTGCGAAGCCACAGGTTCACCCGTGGCGATGTAGCTCTCCACGACCGCTGTGAGGATCGCCCGTTGTCGCGCCGTGATGTGGATCTCATTCTGCATCGTTTGGGTTACGTAATCTCGAAGACGTCTTCCTGCTTTGCAGCGATGGCCTTGGATGCGTCTGCTACCTTCTGCGCAATGGCAAAGTAGGCCTTGGCACGCTGCGAGTTCGGCCCCGCAAGCGTCACCGGCTTTCCGGTATCTCCACCTTCGCGGATCTGCGGATCGAGGTCAATCCCACCGAGGAAGGACAGGCCATACTCGCGGGCCGTGCGCTCCGTTCCACCGGCCCCGAAGACATCGATCACTTCACCCGTCGGCAGGGTCATCTGGGACATATTCTCTACCAGGCCGAGAACATCCACGTGGACCTGATGGAACATCTCCAGCGCCTTGCGCGCATCCTGTAGAGCCACGCCACTTCCCGTCGAAACGACAACCGCACCTGTAAGTGGAACCGTCTGCACCAGAGAGATCACCACGTCGCCCGTTCCCGGAGGAAGATCGATCACGAGAAAGTCCAGTTCGCCCCATTCCACCTGCTGCAAGAACTGGCGGATGATCTGGTGGAGCATAGGTCCGCGCATCATCAGCGGTTTGTCGCCGGGAGAGATCAGACCCACCGAGATAAACTTCACGCCAAAACTCTCAAGCGGCTGGATGCGATTATCCGGAGCCACATTCGGCTGCCGCGTCTGCCCCATCATCATGGGCACGTTCGGTCCGTAGATGTCCGCATCGATCAGGCCGACCCGATGTCCAAGCTGCGCAAGGGCGATCGCAAGGTTTACGCTGAGCGTGGTTTTGCCCACGCCGCCCTTTCCGCTGCCAACGGCGATTACGTTCGCTACGCCCTTGATCGGCTGCGGCTGAGGTCCTTGCTGCGGTGCGCCGCCATGCGTGTGTCCACTGTGTGCCATCGTTCCCCTATTAAACCTTCTGAAACTTCTTAGATGATGCGGTTAAGCCGGTCGATTCACAGCACCTACACGTGCCAGCCTGTCGTTAGAGTACTGCGCATCTCGCGCTTCCGCGTAACTTCGCTGGACCGCATCTGTCGCCGTCGTTCCGCATCCTCGTAACGCCGCCGCTCATGCTCCGTCTCCGGAACAATGGGCGAAACCGGTACCGGCGTTCCGTTCTGGTCGACGGCCACATACGTGATGTACGCCGTGGATACATGCCGCAGCGTCCGCGACTTCGGATCTTCCACCATCGCCTTCACGCCAACCTCCATCGAGGTGCGAAAGGCCCGGTTCACGCTCGCCTTCAGAATCAACAGATCGCCGATATGCACCGGAGCCACAAAGTCGAGGTGATCCATCGAAGCCGTCACGACCGTGGTCGCGTGTGCGTGTCGATACGCCGCCACGGCACCGACCAGATCGATAAACTGCATCAGGCGTCCTCCAAAGAGGTTCCCCAATGCGTTCGAGTCGCCCGGAAAGATGATCTCGCTCCGTTCCGCCTGCGACTCCCTGACCGTGCGTGCCGTATCTGCCATCACCTTCTAGTGTCGCGTTTTGCGGAGTTTCCTGCAATGCCCGACCTTGCACGGCGCATTTTTACCTCTGAATTTGCCATCATCCCCGGACGGGAGAACAATAGACCGATGGATAAGATCGCGATGCTCTCCCAGATTCTCTCCGAGAACCCCGACGACTCCTTTGCCCGGTACGGTCTCGCCATGGAACACCTCGGCACCGGAGATCCCGATACCGCCCTAACCGAGTTCGCCACGACAATCCAGCACAACCCCGACTACGTCCCGGCCTACCAGATGAGCGCCCAGACACTCGCGAAACTGCACCGCAACGATGGAGCCGTCGTCCGCCTGCAGGAAGGCCTCGCCGCCGCCAACCGCACCCGCAACACGCATGCTGCGAGCGAGATGCAGGCGCTCCTCGATGAGTTGGAGGGCTGACGCCCATGCCCCTTGAGCTTCACTGGCAGCAGATTGCGCTGCGGTTGGCGCTGGCCTGCGTCGCCAGTCTGGCCATCGGTTACAACCGGGACGAGCATGGCCGCCCTGCGGGCATGCGCACCATCATGCTGGTCACTCTCACCGCCACCCTCGCCATGCTGCAGGTCAATCTGCTGCTTTCCCTCAGTGGGAAAGGGCCGGGCAGCTTTATCCAGCTCGACGCGATGCGCCTTCCCTTGGGCGTGCTCAGCGGCATCGGCTTCATCGGCGCGGGTGCCATCATTAAGCGAGACAACGGCGCCACCGGCGTAACCACCGCCGCAACGCTCTGGTTCTCCACCATGCTCGGCCTTCTCTATGGTGGAGGCCAGATCTGGCTTGGCATCACCGCCACAGTACTGGCCCTCTTCATCCTTAAAGTACTTAAGCAGGTGGAAAAGTATGTTCCCCGGGCACGTCGCGGAGCTTTGACTCTGAACCTGGAAGAGGGTGCTCCCGACTAACAGGCTCTGCGGGAGCTCATTAGCGGATATACCTTCAAGATCAAAACGTGGTCGGCGCAGTACGCCCCTGCCAACCAACTTGTGACGCTTCGCTGCGAACTTCAATGGAAGGCAAACTTCGCTCAGTCGCCCAATACGCCCCGTCGCCTGGATGAGCTACGCGCTCTCCCTGGAATTGCCGGGTTCCGATGGGATGAATAGAACATCTAATTTCTAGAAGCACCAACCAGGAGATTCCGAGATTCATGAAGACACTCCCCGCAACACTCGGCGAACTACGCAAAAGCGAATGGACGCCCGAATACGTCGCCCGCTCCGTCAAAGACGAACTGCGCGACAACCTGATCGTGAAACTGCGCGCCAAGGAAGCTATCTTCCCCGGCATCGTGGGTTACGAAGATACCGTTACACCCCAGATCGTGAATGCGGTCCTCTCCAAGCACAACTTCATCCTGCTCGGCCTGCGCGGCCAAGCCAAGAGCCGCATCCTCCGCGCGCTGACCACACTGCTGGATGAAAAGGCCCCTTACGTCGCTGGCTCCGAACTGCGCGACAATCCTTATGCTCCCCTCAGCAAGTACTCGCGAGACCTCATCGCCACCATGGGCGACGACACTCCCATTGCGTGGATGGGACGCGATGAACGTTATGTCGAAAAGCTCGCTACCCCGGACGTCACCGTGGCGGACCTCATCGGCGATGTGGATCCCATCAAAGCAGCGCGCTCCGGCGAGATCCTCTCCAGCGAGCTCACCATGCACTACGGCCTGCTGCCCCGCGCCAACCGCGGCATCTTCGCCATCAACGAAGTCCCCGACCTCGCGGGCAAGATTCAGGTCGCGCTCTTCAACATCATGCAGGAGGGCGACGTCCAGATTAAGGGTTACCCCGTCCGCCTCGAACTCGATGTCGCCATCGTCTTCTCCGCCAACCCGGAGGACTACACGGCGCGTGGAAAGATCGTTACGCCGCTCAAGGACCGTATCGGGTCCGAGATCCGCACCCACTATCTCGACTCGCTCGACCAGGCCATCTCCGTCACAGAGCAGGAGGCATGGTCCAAGCGAGGCGGTCTTGATCTGCATATCCCTCGCTACATCCGTGAAGTGGTGGAGCAGATCGCATTCACCGCGCGCGAAGAGAAGCGCGTAGACAAGCGCAGCGGCGTCTCGCAGCGTCTGCCTATCTCCACGCTCGAACTCGTGATCTCGAACGCGGAGCGCCGCGCGCTCCTTCACGGCGAAAGCACTGCGGTTCCCCGTATCGGCGATATTTACACGGCTCTTCCCGGCATCACCGGCAAGATCGAACTGGAGTACGAAGGCGAGATGCGCGGCGCGGACAAGGTCGTTCGCGAGATCATCAACACCGCCGTCGCCCACACCTTCGACGGCTACTTCGCCGATGTAAACACACAGCAGATCGAGGAGTGGTTCAACCTCGGCGGCACTGTGCAGCTCTCGGACGCTACTTCTTCGGAAGAGTCGATGAAAGAGCTGCGCACCATTCAGGGACTCGCGGAAAAGCTGAAGCCACTGAAGCTCCCCTCCCACATCGCTGCAGAACAATTCGTCTCAGCGGCGGAGTTCCTGCTGGAAGGCATGACAGCGCACAAGCGTATCTCCCGTAGCGAAGAGCGCAGCTTCACCGCCATCGAGAAGCGGAACAGGGATCGGTCGCAGGGCTTTCAGGAAGAGCTTCGGGAACGTGAGCGGGAAAAGCAGGAGTGGCAGTCCAAGAACCGCAATAAACGCGGCTTCAACTAGATTGAACCTTTAAGGAGCACAGCGTATGTTCAATCGTCCGTGGAAGCAGGCAGGCGTCGTTTGCCTGCTTGCAGCCGCTTCTCTCATACAGGCACAGCACGTCCGCGATCCTCGGGCTTCGCTGATCGATGTGCCTGCGCGCCAGGCCGAGTTACGTTCGACCAAGGACCCTCGCGTCCTCAAAGCAATCGCGGGGCTGGGCTCCTGTCTCAAGTCTCCCGTAATCGCGGCCCCCGAAAGCCCCATCAACATTCCGCATCACTACCTCAGCGGCTCGCACGGTCCCATCAATCCCGCAGAGGCGGCAGCCACACACATCTATGGCCAGTTCGAAAAGCGCATCACAGCCGGGATGAACCGATACCTCGCCACGGGCAGTCACGCGGAGGCAGCCTGCGCCCAGCAACAGATCGACCTCTGGGCCAAGGGCGGCGCTCTCCTCGACTACGATCCGAAGGTGAGTTCGCAGGCCTGGTATCAGGTGGAATGGACGCTCAGCTCCGTCGCCATCACGGAGTCTGTTCTGCTCAACGATGCAAAGCTCGATCGGGAGCAAGTCGCGCGCGATACCAAGTGGATCAACGCCTCCGCCCACAAGATGATCGCCTTCGAAACCGGCGAAAAGAACAATCACCACTACTGGCGCGGTCTCGCCGCCACCGCCGCAGGCGTGATCTCTGCCGATGACGCCCTCTTCAAGTTTGGTGTCGAGACCTTTCAGGAATCCGTCGCGGCTCTCGACGAGCGCGGCGCTTTCCCACTGGAGATGGCGCGTCATGAACGCGCGATTCACTACCAGGCCTTCGCCCTGCAGCCTCTGATTCCCATCGCAGAGTTTGCCGAGCGCCAGGGAATACCGCTTTATAACTACTCCCAGAACGGCCGCACCATCCGCGACGGTGTGCTCTTCCTCGGCAAAGCCATCGACGATCCATCGATCGTAAAGGTCTACACCACGGATGAGCAGACAATCGACTTCGGCAGTAGCGATTATTCTTTCCTTGAGTTCTTCGTTCGCCGTTTCGGCACGAAGAATCTCCCTGCCTCCATCGTCCACGGCCTCACCACGCCGACGGACGCCACACGCATCGGCGGCAGCACCACCGTTCTCGCCGCAAAGTAGGTTCTATGAAGCGCACACGCTATACCAAGTTCAACGGAGATCTCGCCTCTTCGCTCGGCCTCGAAGACCTGATGGAAGCTCTGAGCGACTTCCTGCTCGACTCCGGCTTTCAGGATCCCATGTCGCAGTTCCAGGAGCTCGACGGCGATCACAACATGGACAATCTTCGCGAAGCGATCCGCCAGGTTCTGGAAGACGGCAGCTTCCTCGACATGGATGCGCAGGAGCAGTATGAAGCGATGTCCGAAGAGCAGCGCGAGGAGCTGATCGATCAGCTCCTCGAGCGCCTGGAGCAGGGCAACTTCATTCAGCAGGAACAGGGCGATCCCTCCGAAACACAAAGCAGCACCGGCCCCGGCGAGATCCAGCAGCCCGCGCCGCCACAGGGCGAAGCGCGATTCAACGTCACCGACAAGAGCATGGACTTCCTCAGCTACAAGTCCCTGCGCGACCTCCTCGGCGGCATGGGCCGAGCAAACATGGGCCGCCACGACACACGCTATGAAGCCAGCGGCATCGAGTCGAGCGGTTCCAGCAAGCCCTACGAGTTTGGCGACACCATGAACCTCGACGTCAACGCCACGCTCTCCAGCGCGCTGCAGCGCGAAGGCCTTGGTCTTCCGCTCAATATCGAATACACCGATCTCCACATTCATCAGTCGGAGTACCAGTCCTCCTGCGCCACGGTCGTGATGCTCGACTGCTCGCACTCCATGATCCTCTATGGCGAAGACCGCTTCACGCCCGCCAAACGCGTCGCGATGGCGCTCTCGCATCTCATCCGCACGCAGTTCCCCGGCGACTCTCTGCACCTCGTCCTCTTTCACGACTCCGCAGAAGAGATGCCCATCCAACAGGTGGCGCGCGTTCGCGTCGGCCCCTGGTACACCAACACCCGCGAAGGTCTGCGCGTAGCCCAGCGCATCCTTGCACGCTCCAACAAGGATATGAAGCAGATCGTGATGATCACCGACGGCAAACCCTCGGCGCTCACACTGCCTGACGGTCGCATCTACAAGAACGCCTTCGGCCTCGATCCCATCGTGCTCTCGGAGACGCTTGAAGAAGTGGCCCGCTGCAAACGCTCCGGAATCGTCATCAACACCTTCATGCTCGCGCAGGACTTCGCTCTGATGCAGTTCGTACAGAAGGTCAGCGCCATGTGCCGCGGCAAAGCCTACTTCACCACGCCGGACAAGCTGGGCAGCTACCTGCTAATGGATTTCATGAATCGCCGGATGAAGACGATCCACTAGCTATTTCTTTACGTCCCCACCGATCGCAACAACCACGTAGCGCGCGGGAACATCGCCAACGTTCTTCAGCGAATGCATCGTCCCGAGGGCGACATACATCACTCCGCCAGGGCCGACGCGCTCCACTTTACCGTCATGCGAAAAGGCGATCACGCCCTCACGCACGACGATGAACTCGGAGTGATTGATCGGATGGAGCGGACTCGGCACGGTGCCGACGGGCTGCACCGTCTCATGCAGATCCACGCTCTCGCCCGTC
>JAHFTZ010000083.1:0-1206 GCA_023265355.1 Terriglobus sp. | reverse complement strand
CACCATGCACGATGCTGCGGATCTCCGCTCCATTCGCCATCTTCCTTGCAGGGGAAGAGTCGGCGGCGAAGATGCGGGCCTCACTAAGTGCAGCATTCACAGGGGCGTTTTGAGCCGACATCCCTCGGCCCATCGAAAGCAAAGCGATACAAAACGCGAGAGGGCGCCAAATTTTCATGCGCCATAATACTGCTCCTCATTCTTTCGCGCTCGCGAGGAGCGAAGAAAAGGTCCCCCAGGAACCCGAGACCGGGTGTCCCATATCGCGCTTTTTGCGATGTGTGGGTTCTGCGTGAAGCGCATCCTCGCTCAAAGAGCGAACCTGAAAAGCAGATCTCTCCACTACGCGACGATAAAGCTGTCGCTCCGGTCGAGATGACGGTGACTTTACCCACCCCACACACCACCATCGTCATTTCGACCGAGCGCGGAGCGGGAGCGGAGAAATCTGCTTCTGTATGTGCCGAAGGCACATACGATCGCTACGGGATGACAAACACGATTGCTCTCGAAGGACCGCATTCCTAAACCTGCCGCTCCCGCCAGATTTTATAAAGAGCCCACGCCGCAGCCGTACAGTTATCTTTGATCGTTCCATCGAACAGAGCATCCTCGAACTCCCGCACGCTCAGGCGCTTTACCTCAAGATCGGTCTCTTCTGGATCGCGGTCGTGCTCCCCCAGAACGAGATCTTCCGCCAGAAAGACATGGTGCTTCTGATTCATCACACCGTATGCGATCCAATGAAATCCCAGCCAGGTCATCTTCCCCGCAACCAGGCCGGTCTCTTCGCGGAGTTCGCCGCGCGCCAGATCCTCAGGCACAACCTCCGCCTGCTCCCACCCGCCCTGCGGAAACTCCATGTAGCGGCCGCCCACGGTGTAGCGAAACTGCTCCACGAGCCAGAGATACTCTGTCCCGTTCGCCTCGCGCTCCAACGCAATCACGATGCACGCCGGATCTTTATCGACGACACCAAAGATGCCGAGTTCGCCATTCGACCGCTCGATCACATCTTCGCGAACGCGCGTCCACTTATTCCGATATACCTCGCGGGAACTGATCGTCTTGATCACTTACTTCTCCGCGTCCGGCAGCAGAACATCCAGGTGCGACGGATGCTTCTTCGAAAAGTACACCGTCTGCGTCTGTGGCGTGTAGGCATCCATGGGTGCCGTCATGATGTTGGGTACGAATGTCTGCGGG
>JAHFTZ010000082.1 GCA_023265355.1 Terriglobus sp. | reverse complement strand
TGGAATGTCAATCGGAGCGGCACGTTGTGTTGGTCTCGATCTGACTCCTATAGCTAGTCGAGGATGCGGGCGACCACGTCATAGTCGTGGGCCTCGGTAATCTCGCAGCGGTAGAAGCTGCCCGGGACCAGGGTTTCGTGTTCGCCGAAGTCGTTGATGAGCACCTTGCCGTCGATCTCAGGGGCGTGGAGCATGGTGCGGCCCTCCCACAGAAGATCGGTTTCTTCCGAAACGCCCTCGACGAGCACTTCCATCTGTTTGCCGATCCACTGCTCGCGCGCCTTGGCAGAGATCTTCTGCTGCGTACGCATGATGCGGCGACGGCGGGCTTCGATGGTGCGTTTAGGAACCTTCTCGCCCAGATCGAACGCCGCTGCGCCCTCTTCGTCGGAGTAAGTGAAGACACCGAGCCAGTCGATGCGTGCCTGCTGGATGAAGCTTTCCAGCTCCTCGAACTCCGCAGCCGTCTCGCCGGGGAAGCCGACGATGAAGCTGGTACGAATCACGATGCCGGGAACGATGCTGCGGGCCTTCTCGATCATCTTGAGGAAGATCGCGCCGGAGCCGCCGCGCTTCATCCGCTTGAGCGTTCCAGCTGCGGCGTGCTGCAACGGAACGTCAAGGTACTTCGAGATATTGTCGTGCGCCGCGATGGTTTCAAGCAGCTTCGTCGTGACCTTGTTGGGATACGCGTAGAGGAAGCGGAGCCATTTGATGGGGCCGATGCCTTCCACGTTCATGGTGGCAAGCGCTTCGAGCAGCGTTGCCAGGCCGTCCTTCATGCCGAGATCTTCGCCGTAGCAGGTCGTATCCTGGCCGATCAGCGTAATCTCGCGGACACCCTGCTTCAGAAGTGAAGCGGCTTCGGCGAGAACGGAGCCGATGCGGCGCGAGCGGAACTTGCCACGCAGCTGCGGGATGATGCAGAAGCCGCAGGGATGATCACAGCCCTCGGCGATCTTGATGTACGCGGAGGCGCGCGGCGTGGTGAGGATGCGCGGCGTCTCGTCGTCGTAGAGATAAGAGGGAAGCGCTGCGGTCGCGCCGTCCCAGTCCATGCGCGAGAAGCGGCCCTGCTGCTCGCGGAGATCACCTTCCGCGCGCGATGCCTGCTCGTTTACTTCCGTCTGAGAGTGTTTGTGGACCGCCGAAGGTGCGCGGTCGATGAGGGTGGATTCGCTCAGGATGTTGAACGGAGAGTCGTTCTTCGGCTGGTGGATACCGGCTGCGGCCAGAATGCCATCGAGTTCGCCCGTGCCGACGACCGCGTCGACCTCCGGGATGTTCTTCATGATTTCGTCGCGATAACGCTCGACGAGACATCCGGCGACGATGATCTTTTGCGCGCGTCCGCCGTTGGCGACCTTGTGCTGCACCATCTCCAGGATCGTGTTCACGCTCTCCTGCTTGGCGGAGTCGATGAAGGAGCAGGTGTTGATAACAATGACATCGGCGTCCGAGGCGGCGGGAGTCAGCTCCGCGCCAGCGTGGTGAAGCATGCCCATCATGACTTCGGAGTCGACGAGATTCTTCGGACAGCCTAGAGAGACGAAGCCTACGCGGAGTTTGTCGCTGGAAGGGGCTTCGAGCACGGCTGCGTTAGTCGAATTGGGGTCAATGAGCACTCCTACCAGTTTACAGGGAATCGCGGGGAAATCTCGCCCCGGCCATATCTTCGCAACAATCCCGAAAGTGGAAAATGGTCGAGCCAAGAATGCGAGCAAAGGATGAACGGCCCTATCTCCGATGGACTGTCGCCGGAGATAGAGCCGTTCATCCTTCGCGTAACCAAAGCGTTTGCAACCTGACTGCTTCGGTTGAGATGCAGGAAGGTTTACTTATGGGTTGGTTCGGGTACGGAAGGATAAGGATGAGCCAGCGGATCCCCGATCACGACATCCGTCCAGCCGACCATATGGGAACCTGCATAAAAGCTTTCTGCAAGCGTGAAACCGCGTGTGTACCGATCCAGAACAATGGTCGGCGAGGAGATGGATTGGAGCAGCGGCTCATCCGTATAACCCTTTACGCCAGTGATTCCTTGATGGATAAGGTCGGCGATCATCGTCTGACCGAAAGTCTGTGGGAAGAAACTGCGAGCGCTCGTTGAGACGGCGGTGTCTCCGATCGCTCCAGCAGCAAATTCTAGAGAGTTGTAGGCCGTCTGGGAGAAGTGGTCGTCGTTCGAGGCCCATGTAAAATAACCGAGCAGATGGTTGCGATTGCCCACGAAGGTCTGGTTCAAGTCAACCTCAACCGGAATGCCTCTCGCCATAAGGTTATTTCCAGCGTGTTGCATATCGGCATTCCAGGTGCCGAAAGAGTCTTCCTGGGTGATCAGTGTGCCTGGTAGTGGTGCAGGCTGTGAATTTGGATCGTCGATGCCGAAGTCCGGTTCGATATCCAGCAGGATTTTCCCATTCTTGTCCAGGCCTTTTTCCGCAGCGAGTGCGCGCGTGGTCAAAGCCTCCGCATCTGCCAGCGTATAGCCATCCAGTCGGGTAACAAGATATCCGCCAAAAGCTGCATGACTAAAAGGGACAGTTGCATTCCAGTACCGGTTTTCCCAGGAAGTGCCTACCGCAAAGCCACCGGGATCGTTGAATGTAACTTTGATCGCACCTGGAATCTTGTCGTAGTCCAATGCGGCGAGGGTTGAGTCGAGCGAGGTCAGCACCGTTCCGGAGAATGCCTCTCCTGTCTGTCCCCCAGCAACCCGGGGCGGTAGGCCACGCGTTGTGACAATGAAATTGATTTGAGTATGGGTTTTCAGATAGGCACGGATTGGGTTTTCAATCTGCTGCTGGTAATCCGCAAAATTGATAGTTTCGTTGTCCTGGCTCAGGGAAGAGTCGATGCACTGAACGCGCAGCACATTGGTGACACCTCGTTTTTGGGCATATTGTGTGCCGATCGCTCTGGACGTCGGGCTCGAATTGTTGATGATGACCAAGACCTCGTTCGCCGTGGCCGCGTGGCACTGGAGGGAGATGATGCCGAGTAGGACACCAACGATGAGAGAAAGACGAAAGAACTTCGTTCGGGTGGTTTTTGGGGTGGGGAAGGGAATGTGTTCCAAAGCGATCATATGGGGGGCCTCTGCTAGCAAAAACACGAGGTCTGCAAACTTATTTCAAGAAATGTGAAACAGCTCGAAAGATCAGGCGGTATTTTGCAGAACTTCCCATTTCGGACCATGGCCCCAGGAGGTGTTGTGGGAGATTCGTCCAGGCGCACGAGTGAATGCAGAGGAGAGATTTGCATTCCGGCAATCTGATTTTTTGCTGCCGGCAAGCGATGGTACGATAAAGCAGTGCCGGGCCCTACGCGACGTAATCCCGCCAACCCCGCCAGGTCCGGAAGGAAGCAACGGTAACGGGCTAGTGCGTGCGCAGTAGGTCGCCCGGTGCTTTACTTTCCCCTCACCCAAATTCTTTCCATAGCATGCAGTCCGCGCTGGGTCGCGACTCCGGTATTCTTGTGCTTGTGGCCAACACAGCCACGGAGGACCAAAGAGTGAGCTTGACCTTGAAGGCGCGCGTTCCGGTGCGCGCAAAGATCTCCGCCGTAGGAACCTACGTTCCGCCCAAGTTATTGACCAACGCCGATCTTGAAAAGATGGTGGATACAAACGATCAGTGGATCCTCGAAAGGACGGGCATTCGTGAACGTCACATCGTGGAGCCTGGCGTAGCAACCAGCGATCTGGCGGTCGAGGCGGCGAAGCAATGCCTGGCCAGGCGCGGTATCGATGCGAGTGAGATTGACGCGATCCTTGTAGCGACGGTAACTCCGGACATGACCTTTCCCGCCACGGCTTGCCTTGTACAAAGCAAGCTCGGCGCGCCACACGCCTGGGGCTTCGACCTCTCGGCGGCCTGCTCCGGATTTGTCTATGCGCTCCAGGTAGGGGCAAAGTTCATTGAAAGCGGATCGCACAAAAAGATTCTGGTCATCGGCGCGGATGTGATGAGTTCGATCGTCGACTATACGGATCGATCGACCTGCATTCTCTTTGGGGATGGCGCGGGATGTGTCCTGCTGGAGCCGTGCGAAGGGGATGAAGTTGGTCTGGTGGATTTCTGGCACGAAGTGGATGGCGCCGGTGGGGCCAGCCTCAACATGCTGGGCGGCGGCAGTCTGCACCCCACCAGCCAGGAGACGCTGGATAAGCGCATGCACTACATCCATCAGGATGGGCAGGCTGTGTACAAGTTTGCCGTCCGCAAGATGGCGGAGGCGGCCGAAAAGATCCTGAAGCGCAACGGAATCGAAAGCTCGGAGCTCGCCTGTTTCATTCCGCACCAGGCGAATAAGCGGATCATCCTCTCGACAGCGGAGCGGCTCGGAATGCCGGTAGACTCCGTCATCATCAACATCGACCGCTACGGAAATACAACGGCGGCGACGATTCCGCTGGCGATTGGAACGGCGCTGGACGAAGGTCGTTTGAAAAAGGGTGGACTTGTGCTTCTGGGCAGCGTGGGCGCGGGCTTTACCGTTGGCGCCACGCTTTTGCAGTGGGAATTTTAAAGGCTAAGCGGGTTCTGGCTGATGCGTCTTGGAGCGGTTCGCACGAGTGGTGCGAACCAGGCTCCATATGCCGTAGATCACGGCTGCGATGATGGTGATCCAGAAGATGACCAGGATCACCGAGGCCCATCGGCTCTGGAAAAGGGTCCAGACAAACTTCAACTTGTTCGCATAGTGCAGGCCCAGCCACGCAAAGAGGCCGTGCCGCAACGCCCGCGAAATCGTGAAGGCCGTGAAGAACCTGCGTTTCGGCATCTGGAGCGCGCCCGCAGCCAGCACAAACGGAATCAGGGGAAAGGGTGGAGGCAGAATCGCCGGAAGCGCTACTGCAAGGAAGGCGTTCTTTTCCACCCAATGCGTGATGCGCGCATAGTATCGGGCCGGTACGCGCTTCTCCAGCATGTGTACGCCGCCGAGGGATCCTACGTAATAACAGGCCGCTCCTCCCAAAACGGAACCAGCCGTAGCCGCCATTGTGAGGATGAACCATGCTTGCTGTCGTGCCGCCAGAAGAGCGATGAGCAGATCGCTCGCTCCCGGCAGGGGGAGTGGCAGAAAAGAGGCGTCCACAACGGACAGAAGGAAAAGCCCGAGGGCTCCAAGCTTGAAGAAATCCGCCATGAGTGTGCTACGTCCCGCGAACGCTAAGACAGAGAGGAGGTCGTGGCTGGAGAGAATGTTTGGCATGGAGACTCTTGACTACAGACGAGCAGGAAGAAGCGGTTGACTCGGATGTGACGGGAATTGTCTCACTTGTGTTGTATAACGTCTTCATTCCCCCACCCATCCAGCGAGAGGAAACGTACGATGCAGCAGAGTTCCAGTGTGGAAGAGAGCAACACCGCAGTCGAAAGTAAAGCAACAGGAAACATGCAAGGCCCTCAGAAGCCCGACGACCGGCTGGCCTGGATGGCACTTATCCTGACCCCTGGCATCGGGCAGGCTCGCGCCTTGCGCGCGATGTCCCGTCTTCGGCAGCCGGGTGATCTCTTTCGCGCCGATCTCACCCAGCTTGAAGGTCTCGGCATGCCTGGGAGTTCCGCGGGCTTCATTGCGGACGGCAAGGCGAAGATCATAGCCGAGGAGGAGGTCGAACGGATCTCGCAGGCGGGAGGCGAGTTCATCACCTACGACGACCTTGCTTATCCCGAGCGGCTGCGCGAGATCTACGATCCCCCGGCTGTGCTCTGGTACAGGGGCGACATCCGCCTGCTGTCGTATGCCGGAATTGCCGTCGTTGGGACAAGGCACCCTTCGCCCTACGGCGCCGGCATGGCGCAGATGCTCTCCCGCGACCTCGCTCATCGCGGCATGGCGATCTTCAGCGGTATGGCACGTGGTGTGGACACGCATGCACACAAGGGAGCGTTAGAGGCTAAGGGAAAGACCGTTGCCGTCTGGGGTACGGGCATCGACGTGATCTATCCGAAGGAGAACAAGCGTCTGGCGGAAGACATTCTGCAGGGCGGCGGAGCCATCCTGAGCGAATATCCCCTGGGAACGTTTCCGGCTCCACAGAACTTTCCTATCCGCAACCGGATTCTGTCGGGCATGTCCGTGGGGGTGCTCGTCGTGGAGGCTGCGGAGCATTCCGGTACCCGAATCACGGCGCGTTGTGCTCTGGAGCAGAACCGCGACGTCTATGCCGTGCCTGGAAATGTGACGAACAAAAACGCATGGGGACCCAACACCCTCATCAAGCAGGGAGCCAAGCTTACGGCGACCTGGGAGGACATCTGGGAGGACCTTCCGAGTCAGGTTCGTGTGGAGCTGGAAGACCGTGTCCATGGTGGATCTGAATCGAAAGCGGGCGGCACCGCATCTTTATTTCCGGAGCAGGGCAACGGTCTGGCCATGTCCGTCGCGGAACAGAGGGTCTACGATCTGCTGCGGATGGATGAGAGCATACAACTGGACCTGCTGATCGAGAGCCTGGAGGGGATTCTCCCTTCGGCGGAGATCTTCAATGCTTTGTTTGAGTTGGAGCTCGCAGGCAAGGTGCGGCAGACCCCCGGAAAAAATTATCTTCGGACCTTTTGAATATCTTCCAGGGAAGACTTCAAGAAACCTTTTACCCTTTACAGGGTCGAATACTGCAACCGTGACTTTCAGAAGAGAAATGACGGCCAACAGGAAACCGTGTTAGGTTCACGGAGGCAATGGCTGAGGAATGCGGTTGTCCGCTGCGGTGGCGGAAGTAGTTAGAAAGAAGTGGCAGAATGGCAAAAAATCTCGTGATCGTCGAGTCGCCCGCAAAGGCCAAGACGATCAATAAATATCTCGGCAGTGACTATATTGTGGAAGCCTCTCTTGGCCACATCATGGACCTGCCAAAGAACGGCATCGGCGTCGAGCTGAAGAAGCGCACGTTCGAACCGCAACTCATTATTTCTCCGGGCAAGGAAAAGCTCGTCGAGAAGCTCAAGAAGCTGGCCGCCAAGGCCGACGCCGTCTATCTGGCGCCCGATCCCGATCGTGAGGGCGAAGCCATCGCCGCGCATCTGGAGATGCAGCTTACGGGCTCGCTGAAGGGCAAGTCCACGATCCAGCGCGTCACTTTTAACGAGATCACCAAGAAGGCCGTCGTTGAGGCGTTTACCCACGCACGCAAGGTCGACGCCAACCTGGTGGATGCGCAGCAGACGCGGCGTGTTCTGGACCGGCTGGTGGGGTACGAGATCTCTCCGCTGCTATGGGACAAGGTTCGCCGTGGCCTCTCCGCCGGGCGTGTACAGACGGTGGCCCTGCGGTTGATCGTGGATCGTGAAAACGAGATCAAGGCCTTCAATCCGGTGGAGTACTGGCCCGTGGACGCGAACCTGCGCCCGTCGGGAAATAAGCAGAACTTTAACGCCCGGCTCTACGCCGTGGATGGGCAGCGGATTTCGGTCGAAACCGTCGGCGCTCCCGCCTTTCCTGACGAGGCGACCACGAAGAACGCCGTAGCTCAGCTCGAAAAGGCGAAGTGGGTTGTCGCCAGCGTGGAAGCCAAGGAACGCCGCCGCAACGCTCCGGCTCCTTACAGCACCTCGCGCCTGCAACAGGACGCAGCCAACCGGCTCGGCTTCAACGTGCGCCGGACGATGGGTGTGGCGCAGCGCTTGTATGAAGGCATCGAGCTTGGACCGGAGGGTACGGTCGGTTTGATCACCTACATGCGTACCGATTCGACGCGTGTTTCGCCCGAAGCGATCAGCGAGGCCCGTACCTATATCCAGGGCCTGGGCGAGAAGTACCTGCCAGCGAAGCCCAACAGCTTCAAGGGCAAGAAAGATGCGCAGGACGCGCACGAAGCCATTCGTCCCACGCACGTAGCGATGACGCCGGACAAGATCAAGAAATTCCTCTCAGACGAGCAGTTCCGGCTCTATCGCCTGATCTGGCAGCGCTTCGTCGCCAGCCAGATGACGGCTGCGGTTTACGACCAGACAGCGGTGGAGATCGAAGCGAAGGCCGACCGTACCTACAACCTGCGCGTCACTGGGTCGGTTCTGAAGTTCGACGGGTTCTTGAAGGTCGCCGAGCCAGCGAAGTCGGATGCCATCGTACAGAAGACCGCCGATGCCATGAAGACGGAGAATCCGGGTGAGGGC
>JAHFTZ010000081.1 GCA_023265355.1 Terriglobus sp. | reverse complement strand
AATGGTGGAGCGGTGGATCTGCAGTTCTTCGTGGTGCGCTCGTTTGCGGGGGAACTGGACAACCGGATCTTCAACGAGATGCGCTGGATGGGCTTTGAGAAGCTGCCGCATATGGATTTTCTGGCGGCGGATCTGGGGTTGATTAAGGACCTGGCGGACGGGAAGATCTCGGTCTCCTGACGGTAAAAGCATTCTTCCGCTTCGCCGCGGGACACAAAGAAGCGGTGAAGATCTGGGTGCCCCGTACATCGCGCTTTTGCGATGTGCGGGAGGGATGCTTATTCCTCTTTGGATTTAGATGAAGGAAAGATTTAGAAGCGGTTCGCGCCTTCGCGCGAATACCCACACATCGCAAAGAACGCGATGTATGGGGCACCCTTTTTGGCTTCCTAATGATCTGGTTTGTGCGCTCTGCGCCCCACCCTTTCGCGATAAGGCCGCAAAAGAATGGTGCACAGAAGCTTGCTAGTGCTGGAGGGCCTGCACGACGCCGCGCCATACGAGCACGAGAGACAGCACTGTCACGATGAGGGCGGTGGCCCATGCGATCCCGTTGAACCAGATGGAGTTCACGTAATCGCCCATCAGTTCGCGTTTGTTGATGAGACGGAGCATGAAATACATGATCACGGGGAGGAGCAGGCCGTTGAGCACCTGCGAAAGGATCGTGATGCGCACCAGCGGGAAGTTCGGGATAAGGACGACCGATGCTCCCGTCACGATGAGCAGCGTATAGAACCAGTAGAAGAACGGGGCCTGCTTCCAGGTCTTGTCCAGGCCACTCTCGAAGCCCATGCCTTCGCAGACGGTGTAGGCCGTGGAGAGCGGAAGGATGCTCGCCGCGAAGAGTGAGGCGTTGAAGAGCCCTGCGGCGAAGAGGATGAAGGCGTAGTCGCCAGCGATAGGCCGCATGGCTTCTGCGGCATCCGCAACTTGATCGATTCTTCGCATTCCGTGGGTGAAGAGGGTGGCTGCGCAGACGACCACGATGAACCAGGCGACGATGTCTGTGAAGATGGAACCGATGATCACATCGAGACGCGAAGCCTTGTACTGACGGACGGTGATTCCCTTCTCCACGATGGAGGACTGCAGATAGAACTGCATCCACGGCGTGATCGTGGTGCCGATGACGCCGATGGTCATGTAGAGATATTCCTGATCGCTCCAGGCGCTGCGCGGAGGCAGCTTGATGGTCTGAACAATGGCCTCGTGCCAGTCGGGACGTCCGAGCACACCAGCGACGATATAGGCCAGATAAACGACCGAGGCAAAGAGGAAGATCTTTTCGACAACCTTGTAATCGCCTTTAACGACGAGAGCCCAGACAAGGAAGGCGCAGACCGGCACGCTGATGTACTTCGTGAGATGAAAGAGCTGCAGCGAACCTGCGATGCCGGAGAACTCCGCCATCACGTTGCCGAAGTTCACGAAGATGAGCAGGAGCATCACGATAAAGGTCAGGCGAAGGCCAAACTCTTCGCGGATGAGGTCAGAGAGGCCTTTGCCCGTGACCGCGCCCATACGCGCGCACATCTCCTGCACCACTATGAGGGCGAGCGTAATGGGGAGCATGGTCCAGAGGAGCGAGTAGCCATACTGCGCGCCTGCCTGGGAGTAGGTAAGGATGCCGCCCGCGTCGTTGTCGACGTTGGCCGTGATGAAGCCGGGGCCAAGCGCGGCGAAGACGAGCATGATCGTAATGCGCCAGCGTTTCCAGAACGTCTGTTTCAAACCAATTCCCTTCCTTGCTACGCTGGGTGTTATTTGCTCTGGAGATCTTCGCGCACGTTATCGCTCCGCACGCAGGAGCGCGATGACATGTTCGGCGTGGATGACACCCGCGATCTGATGATCTTCTTCAAGCACTGGCAACGAGCGCAGGTTGTACTTGTCGAATAATTCCGCGACCTGCTTTCCGCTGGCGTCGAGAGCGCAGGAGACGAGGCGAGAGTCGGCGACATTGGCGAGTGGCGTATGCGAAGAGGCCAGAAGAATGTTTGCCAAGGCGACGATGCCCTTCAGGCGGTTTTGTTCGTCCACAAGATAGATTTCGGTGACGTTTTCCGTATCTCCCTCAAAGGCGCGGAGAGCTTCGATGGCCGTGGCGACGTCTGCGGTGGCGCTGACCTGGACGAAGTCGGTGGTCATGCGGCCTGCGGCCCAGTCTTCGGGAAATTCGAGGAGTTCTTCGACTTCCTGGCGCTCTTCCGGGTCCATCTCGCCGAGAATGGCCTCTGAGCGCTCGTCCGAGAGTTCGGAGAGCAAATCGGCGGCGGCACCGGGATCCATCTCTTCGACGATGCCTGCGGCGCGTTCGGAGTCCATGCTCTCGATGAGAGCCTTCTGCAGCTTGGGATCGACCTCTTCCAGGGCTTCGGCGGCGAGCTCTTCGTTCAGCGAGGTAAAGACTGCGTCGCGCTCGGCGGGGCCAAGTTCTTCGAGGATGTCCGCGATGTCTGACGGGTGCATGTGGGAGAGGCGGTCCTGCTCGACCTTCAGGCGGACACGACGCGAGGGGTCGCGGTCGATCAGATCGACGAACTCCCAGGGGATGACACGGGCCTGAAAGCGATGGGCGATGGTTTCTACCGTTGACCGGGGGAGGCCTTTCAGAAGCCGACGCACGGCACCGCGGATTCCGACTTCAACCTCTGCGATCCGCAGGGTCCAGAGGTCCTCTTGCCCGTGGGCTGCCTCCCAGACCAGATCGACGTCATTGACGCGAACAACTTTATGGCCGTGGACATCAATAATCTGTTGGTCGAGGAGATCTTTTTCGAGAAAAACCACGCGCTCGGGGAGGTTGAGTTCGCTGCTGCCAGCCCCACTTCTTAAGCGGAGAGGTTCTTTGTGCGAAGGGAGAACATCCAGAACGGAGACGACCGGGAGCATGTGCGCCGTGACCGTGGCGGGTGCAGCTAAAGCCATGTAAGCCACACAGTTACCTGTGACGGACGGATCTACAAGAAGTTCCCGGACAGAGCCCAGGCGACGGCCGTCGGCGGCGACGACGGGGCGGCCGATGAGGGCGCTGAGGCTGGTAGCGAGGGTGGTGAGTCTGGACATCGTGTCTGTTATCACCCCCTTGCCTTGAGTCTACTCAGTGTGCCCGGAAGAGGCGAGTTCGTGCAGTGGTTCCTTGACATTGGCCGTGACGCAAAGCACACTGCGAATACCAAGAGAAACACGCCTAAGTGGAGACGATTGGCCGATTCCATTACAAGCCGCATCGAAATGACCCTTGATTCGACCCTGGAGAGCGTGTCCAAGGTGGAGCAGGAGGCGGAGCATTTTGCGGAACGTGCCGGCTTCGACCCGGACGAGGTTCCTCACATTGCCATGGCGGTTCGCGAGTGTGCCATCAACGCAGTAATGCACGGAAACGCTTATAGCGAGACCAAGAAATTTCACGTTTCGTTTGCCATGGAGGAGGACGTGATGAAGATCGTAGTCTCCGACTCCGGACAGGGCGTCGATCTTGATTCGCTTCCGGACCCTCTTGCACCGGAGAATATTCTTCGCGGAAGCGGACGCGGTATCTTTTTGGTCAAGGCGTTCATGGATGACGTACACTTCCGCAAGCTGGACCCGGGAACAGAAGTGACGCTGACCAAGCGTCGCGTGTCCGAACAAGCAGATCACTAGAGCGGCGAGAAACACCGCCAATACACTTTAGATACAAAACCAGGAGGATGACGATAGTGAGCATGAAGGTGAATACGCGACAGGTAGACGGGATCACGGTCCTTGATTTGAGCGGGCGCATTACGCTGGGCGAAGGCAGCGTTACGCTGCGGGATGCTATCCGCGACCTGATCAACAAAGACCAGAAGAGCATTCTGCTCAACCTGGGCGATGTGAGCTATCTGGATAGCTCCGGCCTGGGCGAACTGGTAACCGCCTACACGAGCGTGAAGAACGCCGGCGGAGAGCTGAAGCTTCTGAACCTGACCAAGAAGGTCCAGGACCTTCTGCAGATCACGAAGCTGTACACCGTGTTCGACGTGAAGGACGACGAAGCAAGCGCCATCTCCTCTTTCACGAAGTAAGATCTTAAAAGCCAAGGGCCGCCGCGAAGCAATCGCGGCGGCCCTTTTCCTTTTGGGGTTTATTTGTTGAAGTCGACGGACGGCGCAGTCTTGGCTCCGGGATCGGCCTGGTAGTAGCCGCTGCGGGGGTGGTAACCGGCCATGTTGGCCCAGATGCTTGCCGGAAACTGACCGATGTAGACGTTGTAGTCTTCGATGGCCTTGTTGTATCCGCGACGCGCGACAGCGATGCGATTCTCTGTGCCAGCCAGCTCATCTTCGAGACGCAGGAACTGGCCGTTGCTCTTCAGATCCGGGTATGTCTCCTGCATACGCGTGAGGGGCAGGAGGGCGACGGAGAGACGATCGTTTGCGGCGAGCTTCTCGTCCGGGGTCTTCGCCGTCATAAGACCTGCGCGCGCGTTGGCGATGGCCGTGAAGACAGCGAGTTCCTGCTTCGCATAGCCCTTCACGGTGGCGACCAAATTGGGAATCAGGTCGGCACGGCGCTGAAGGTTGACGTCAATCTCAGAGAAAGAAGCGGTGACCGCCTGGTCCTTCTGGACCATGGTGTTTTTGGCAGTGACGTAGCTTCCGCCAATGAAGACCGCGCCGATGAGAAGAACTGCAACTAGACCTAAACCTATCCAAAGACCTTTCATAGTTCCTCGCTTTTCATTTGTACTGCCTTCGATCACTTGTTGTGGCATTTTTTCGCCTCCAATTCCAAAATTCTGGATGCTACCAGTTGCCGCTCGCTCCGCCGCCGCCGGATTCCCCACCACCGCCGCCGCCGAAGCCGTCATCTCCACCTCCGCCGCCAAAGCCGCCGCCTCCACCGAAGCCGCCACGGCCTCCGCCGCCGAGCAGGTTGCCGAGGATCATGCCGGTAAGAAATCCGCCGATTCCGCTACCGCCGCCGGGCCGACCGCCTCCTCCGCCGCCGCGACGGCGAAAGACGAGGAAGAGGATGAAGATCACGAAGAGAATGCCGAAGATGCGGATGCCTGCTGGAAGCGGACCAGGATCCTGAGCCTGCACGTTTTGACGATGGTAGCGGTGGACTGGTGAGGTAATCGTCACGTTGGCGTCTGCCGCGATCACGGAACCAACACCCTGGACCGCAGTCTGGATGGCTTGGTCGTACTGGGCCTGCTTGAGCAGCGGCACCATCTCCCGACCGATGTCGCCGACTTTGGCGTCGTTGAGGATGCCTTCAAGGCCAAAGCCGACTTCGAAGCGATATTTATGGTCCATGGAAACGACGATGAGAACACCACGATTGGTGCCCTTCGTGCCGACCTTCCACTTGGCAAAAAGCTCGTTGGCAAACTGGTAGATGGGCTCGTCGTTGTCGATGGTCTTGAGGATCGCCGTGAAAACCTGCGCGTGGGCCTTCTGCTCAAGCTGGGAGCAGTAGGATTCGAGGTCGCTCTTGGTCGTGGCGGAGAGAATCCCGGCGTTGTCTGTCACGTAGCCCATGGGCTGCGCGGGCATGGAGGCGACAGTCTCGGAAAAAGCGAAGCCTGATGCTGCGAGGAAGCAGCTTACGAGGAGAAGGAACTTCATGGCCACACGGGCGCGGAAAGCATACATCATCGTCGATTCTACGCTTCGTTCGGTCTAACGGTTCCAAAAACAGAGCAAGCGGGCTCGATGGCCCGCTTGCTCTGTTTGCCGGATGAACGCTTACACCGAGGGCGTAGGTATGGAGTGGGCCTTGGCAATGAGGTCGATGTGGCCCGTGTGGCGGGCGATGACCTTGGTAGCCTCGTCCAGGTTGGCCTTGAGATCGTTGTTGTCGGTGGCACGTTGTTCGAGTTCGAAGTCCTTCAGGTCTTTGTGGTGCGCCATCGACATGACGGTGATGTATTCCTTTTCAAAGTCGTCCCCCGAGAGCGAGTTGAGCTTGTCGAGCTCCGCCATATGCTCCTTATTGAGCGTCTTCGGCGGGGTGATACCGTACTGCTCGGCAAAGGGTTCCAACTTCTGCAGGAGCAGGGTGTGATCACGGACCATGCGGTCGGCAAACTTCTTCACATCGGCAGAAGTAGCTTTCTGCTGGGCCACCTGGGAGAACTGGACCTCGGTCATTCCGCCCTCGATGGCTTTGCGAAGAAACATCTTGTCCCGCGCCTGATTGGCCACCGTACCTGGAGCCGATGGCTCGGTGATCGACCCGGCGGCCTGCTGGCCCGGGCCGGGAGCCTGTTGCTGCGTGGTGGACCACGTCGGCTGCTGAGGCATGTTGTTCTGGATGTTCGACTGTGCCGTGGCCGCCGTCGCGACGATCCCTGCAATCAGAACGCAACCTGTAAGAATCTTCCGGTGCATGTTCATTTCGTTCTCCAAATGTCCTGCCTGTAGTTAGGGTAGTTAGAGGTTGCAAGGGTTGCTCAGCATGTGGTGCAGCGCGTGACTTGTATTCTGTTATGGACGCTGGGAATCTTTCGGCGATGGAGAATGCATGGAGTTCAAGATAGTAGCACCAGTAGCGCGCCGCGAACCTCATCCTACGCCTGTACACGGGCAGATCCTGGAAGACGATTACTTCTGGTTGCGCGAAAAGGAATCTCCCGACGTGATCGCGTATCTCGAAGCGGAGAACGCTTACACAGCGGCGTACCTTGAGCGGACGGCGCCTCTGCAGGAGAAGCTCTACACGGAGATGCTGTCCCATATCAAAGAAACGGACACCAGCCTGCCCGTGCCGGATGGTGAGTGGTTTTACTACACGCATACCATCGCCGGAAAGCAGTATGGCGTTCACTGCCGCAGAGCCGCCGCGACGGACGCACCACTGCGCATGGATGAACTCGCTCCGGAAGAGGTGCTTCTGGACGTCAATGCGCTGGCCGAGGGTAAGGCTTTTATGTCTCTCGGTGCATTTACGATGAGCCCGGATGCGCGCCTGCTGGCGTATACGACGGACACGACGGGATTCCGGCAGTATGACCTGCATCTGAAGAACCTGAATACGGGCGAGACGCTGCCCGATACAGCCAAACGGGTGGGATCGGTGACATGGTCTGCCGACGGGGTCTTTCTCTTCTATACGGTCGAAGATGAGCAGACGAAGCGGCAGTACAGGCTTTATCGCCACCGCGTGGGACGGCCGCAGAGCGAAGATGTGTTGGTGTACGAAGAGGCGGATGAGCGCTTCAACCTGGGCGTAGGCAGAACACGTGACCGCAAGTACCTGTTGCTGGAAGCGGGAAGTCATACGACCTCCGAGGCACATTTTCTCCGCAGCGACGATCCTGAAGGAGAGTTCGTCCTGCTGGCGGCGCGTGTGGCCGACCAGGAGTACACGGTCGATCACCGGGATGGTGTCTTCTATCTGCGCGTGAACGATACGGGCAAGAACTTTCGCGTGGTTACAGCGACGATCGACGCTCCGGGGCGCGAGCACTGGACCGAGTTGCTGCCGCATCGCGAGGATGTCGTGCTGGACGACTTTAATGTTTTCCAAAGCTTCGCGGTGAGTACGGAGAAGATTGAAGGCCTGGACAAGCTGCGGATCTTTGATTTTGAGGGAGCAAAACTTTCGAGCAAGGCGCGCGAGGTGACGTTTCCAGAGCCGAGTTATTCGGCGGGCCTGCACGCTAATCGCATCTTCGATACGCCGAGCTTTCGCTACAGCTACCAGTCCCTGGTTTCTCCTGCTTCGGTCTTTGAGTACGACGTGAAGACGGGAGCGAGCACGCTGCTGAAGCAACAGGAGGTTCCGGGCGGTTTCGACCGGACGCTGTATGCTGCGGAGCGGGTGTGGGCCGTGGCGAAGGATGGCGTGAAGGTGCCTGTTTCGCTGGTGTATCGGCGCGATAGCTTTCACAAGGATGGGACCAACCCCCTTTATATCTACGGGTACGGCTCGTACGGATATCCCCTGCCGGTAGGATTCGGGACGAACCGTCTGTCTCTGCTGGACCGCGGATTTGTGATGGCGTACGCGCATATTCGCGGTGGAGGCGATCTAGGCGATGCCTGGCATGACGCGGGCAAGATGATGGTGAAGCGCACTACGTTTACTGACTTTGTGGACGTGACAGAGCATCTTCTGGCCGAGGGCTATGGCGACCGCACCAAGGTGGTGAT
>JAHFTZ010000080.1:3057-8245 GCA_023265355.1 Terriglobus sp. | reverse complement strand
CGAGCAGATACACTCCCGCCATCAGGGCGGCACTCTCCTCGCGTCCGCGCAACATCCACCCCACCATCACAGGGACCAGGAAAAGAATGGCGAAGGCAAAGACCAATAGGTGGGGGCTCGGTTCTGGAATCAGATTCAAAGCTCCATTGGAGGCCTGCCCCAGCCGATCCAGAAAAGCCCTCCCGAATCCTGTCAGAAATAGGGCCACCGAGGCTATGGGAGCGAGGAACAGAACCGCTGCCCCTCTCTGCCCTCGGAAGACGCGTACCGCTGCGTAAGTCACAACCCCCGCCGTCATACCCACGCCGAGCTCGGGCGACACCAGAAGAACGGCGAGTTCCGCCAGAACGAACGCGCCGAACTGCACCCCCTGTGCGCTCCGTCGGGACGCCCAGACCATTCCCGCAAAGGGTAGGGCAAACTTGTAGAGCGAATAATTTGGCCCCGCCAGCGTATTCGTCTGCAGAAGAACGCAGGCCGCGAAGAGAAGAACGCGCCAGCGATAGAGCATCGGCAGTCGATTGATGAGGTAGGCCACCATGCCAACGCCAACCACGTTCATGAGCGCCAGGGTGGAGAAGTAAGCCGTTACGACGGACATTCCCAGCGGCGCAAACACGCGGTACATCCATACCGATGGATAGAGCAGCATGGGGCCATAAGGGAACTCAAGATCGCGGTAGATCTTCATCCGAAACTCGAGGATATTTCGGATGCGGTTCAGAAAGTAGTTCGACTCCGCGAAGCGCACATCTGCCCGATGAACGGCCCAGCCCAGGGTCAGCGTAAAGACCACGGTGAATGCGATCGACCAGAAGACCAGCTTACGGGGAAGTCTGCGGCGTTCTTCAGAGATCTCCGCTGGGGCAAGAAAACGCCAGACCAATGCCATCACGAGGAAGCTCAACAGCGCCAGGCCGACGGAGGCGATCCGGTTGTCGCACCCCGCCACGTAGCTCACCGAAGCGACCTGCTGCGAGGGTGCATGCGCAAAAGGCGCAAGAAAAACAGTTGCCGCCCCTGCAACCATCAACCACGCCACCCATCGGAGGGGTACAAATCGCAAAGGCACGTCAACTTCGGGAGTCATGCAAGACCAGTGTAACGACGGAACCCAAAACGGAACGTTGACGGACAACGACAAAGGGCGACCTGAGGGTCGCCCTTTGTCAAAAAGTCCTCTGCCTCCAAAGAAGCTCAGGAACAGGTTGGAAGTGTTTTACAGAGGCTGTACATCCGAAGCCTGCCAGCCCTTCGGACCTTTGACCACGTTAAATTGAACTGCCTGACCCTCTTGCAGGCTCTTGAACCCACTCGAGGTAATCGCGGAATAATGTACGAAAACGTCTTCACCATTCTGCCGGCTGACGAATCCAAATCCCTTAGCGTCGTTGAACCACTTCACTTTTCCTTGTTCCATCTTGCAGTCCTTCAGAGCGAGTATGCCGTTGAATACAAATGGTTTTGACTTAACTGATGTGCAAAGAATCCAGTTGTTCCAATCGATGCGGTAAGCTTAGCACGATTCAAAAAAGTTGCGAGGAAAACTTAGGCTTATTTCGCAAATCGACGCAACACGCTCTCAACCTAAAGAATCATCGGCTAAAAGCGACACGCACCAGGTCATCTACGCGCGTCATGACCTCATCCAGATTCATACCGGTGGTGTCTACGACGATAGCGTCTCCGGCGGGGCGCAGCGGAGACTCCGCCCTGCTCCGATCCCTCGCGTCGCGCTCCTTCATCTCACGGACCGTCTCATCGAGAGAGATCACAGGATTCTGCTCGAAGCGGCGCTCACCGCGCATCTCCGCGGAAGCATCCAGAAAGATCTTCACGATCGCATCGGGAAAGACCTCCGTTCCGATGTCGCGTCCTTCCATCACCACTCCCTGGCCAGCAGAAAGCGCCAGCGCCCTCTGCTCGGCCACCATCCATCGCCGCACATCGGCATGAACGCTGACGCGGGAAGCCACCGCCGTAACCTCCTGCGCACGCAGCAGAGCGGTCACGTCTTCGCCGTCGAGCAAGACACGGTTCCCTGCATCGGTCGGCTCCAGAAGAATCTTCGTCCCAGCCGTCACGGCGGTCACGGCTGAGGCGTCGTCTGGATTGACGCCATCGCGCGAGACCTTCAGTGCCAGCGCCCGATACATCGCGCCCGTCTCCAGGTTCAATAAACCGAACCTACGCGCCAGATGGGCCGCGACGGTGCTTTTTCCAGCACCGGCGGGCCCATCGATAGCGACTACTTTTACGCTTTCCTGCTTAACGCCAGAGCTCATTCAGGACGCCTCTTCGGTGCCCCGCTGCGTGCTCCTCCAAACGATCCGCCCTTTTTCGCGAATCCGCCTGGCTTTCCGCCAAACTTCTTCGCCGCGAACTTGCGCTCGCCAAAGGCCTTGGGAGACCGGTCCTGGCCCTCGCCGAAGCTCTTCTTCACGAAGGGACGCTTCTCGAAATCACCACCGCCGCCGCCTTCGCGAGGTGTGAAGGGCTTGCGAGCATACGGCGTACGCTCACCGCCGCCACCCGATCCACCAAAGGACGGACGAGGGGAGTAAGGCTTACGCTCGCCGCCATCGCGAGGCGTAAAGGGTTTCCGATCTCCACCACCCGATCCACCAAAGGAAGGACGAGGCGAGTAAGGACGACGCTCTCCGCCATCACTCGATCCGCCGAACGACGGGCGAGGCGAGTAAGGACGACGTTCGCCACCATCACGCGGCGTGAACGGCTTGCGGTCTCCGTAAGGCTTGCGCTCACCGCCATCGCTCGATCCGCCAAAGGACGGGCGCGGCGAATACGGACGGCGTTCTCCGCCGTCGCGCGGCGTAAAGGGCTTGCGATCTCCGCCACCCGAACCACCGAAGGACGGACGTGGGGAGTAAGGACGACGCTCGCCGCCGTCACGCGGTGTGAAAGGCTTGCGGTCGCCGAATGCTGGACGCTCGCCACCCTCACGGGAACCGCCAAAGGACGGGCGCGGCGAATACGGACGGCGTTCGCCACCATCGCGGGGGGTAAAGGGCTTGCGATCTCCGCCACCCGAACCTCCGAAGGAGGGACGGGGGGAGTAAGGCCGACGCTCGCCACCATCGCTCGATCCACCGAAGGACGGGCGAGGTGCGTAGGGCTTACGGTCGCCGCCATCACGCGGTGTGAAGGGTTTGCGGTCGCCGTAAGGCTTGCGCTCGCCACCGTCGCTCGATCCACCAAAGGACGGACGCGGCGAGTAGGGGCGGCGTTCGCCACCCTCACGCGGAGCATAGGGCTTACGGTCGCTGAACGCGGGACGGCTGCCACCACCTGCTCCGTACGAAGGACGAGGAGCATAGGGCTTGCGGTCTCCGCCCTCACGCGGTGTCCACGGTTTGCGCGGAGCAGCGCTGGAGCGGTCGTCGTTCCATGGCTTTGTGTACTCACGCTTGGGTGCATCACCCTCAGCGGCATCGCGGCGGACGAACGGACGGCGCTCGGAGTCGCTGCGTGGACCGCTGCGCTTGTTGGCGAAGTTGCCCTCCGTCGCGGCACGCGCGCCTGCTGGCTTACGTACCGGGTAAACGACCTTCTCACGAGGTTCGTAGCGCGAAAACTGCGGTGCAGCCGGAGCCATCACGGGCTCCATCACATCGGGGAACTCAGGAAGATCGCCCGCGATGTAGTGCAGGGTCTTTCCTTCCAGAACGATCTCGTCCAGCTGTCGGGTCGCCCCAAGACCACCGACGATCTCGCGGATGCGCGAACGCGCCGCCAGCGGGGAGAGGAATACTTCCATCTCTTCCGTCGTTGCCGCAACGACCTGTCCGAGATAGAGCGAGAGCAGAGCGCTCAGCGCCGTCGGCTGACCGGCGTTCGATCCCGCCTTGAGATGGCGAATGAACTTGCCCGTCACCAGTTCCCAGATCGTAGCCGAACCGTCCATCTGCGGCAGAGGAATCACGCGCTGAATCGCCCAGAGTTCGGTCATGGCTCGAAGAACCGCAGCCTCCGTCACCTCGCGTCCCAGTTCGGGAACGAGCGCCATCGCCGTGAGCGGTCCCTTTTCCTTCAAGATCTCCCACGCATGCAGAGCAAGCTGCGAAACCCGCAGAGCACCGGAGGTCGAAGGTGCGAGCTTCCATCCCTTGTCGCCACGCAGCGTGTACACGAACGAAAAAGCCTGCGCCGAGCAGACGAAGTCCGGCAGTTCGCCAGGGCCGCCCAGAAGGTTCAGCGGAACGGCTGCACCCTCAGCCACGAGCCTCGCCAGCATGCGGCGTGCTTCTTCCTTCTGCTCCGCCGTAAATCCGCTGACGATCTGCATCACCGGCTCGGACTTCGCAGGCTCAGCGGCAGCGGCCTCTTCGGAAGCGGCGTGGATTGCGTCGACTTCAGCAATCTCGTCGCCCTCATCCTCTTCTGCTTCGTCTTCTTCGACGACCATGATCTCGGAGTCTGTGGCGGAGGTGTCGCCCTCTTCCAGCTCATTTTCTTCTGTTTCTTCCGCTTCAACGGCCAGGGACTCGTCCTCGGACGGAGCAGCTGCTTCTGCAGTCTCGTCGATATAAGGAATGCGGTGACCGATCTCGGGGCGTCCCAGGATCGCTTCGACAAAGCTGGGCGCTGGCCCGGGAAACTGCTGTGTGTGGGGCATGTAGGGAACCAGGCCAGCCTGTTCCAGCCACTCGCGTGCGGAAACCTGGGTCAACAGTGCGGTTCCGTCCTGATGCCACAGGGCCTTGCGCGCGGCTGATAACTGCCGCGGCGTAAACGTCTCATTCGTACTCATGGGAATTGTCCTTCTTCGGTCTTCGCCGGCCATCGCGGAGACAACCCGCAACGGAACTTCGGCCAGAGATGCAGGCTTTGGGGCCTGCTCGTATTAAATGCGCTGAAATGCGCGTTGGATGTCCTTATGAGAATACCTCAAGGCGATGGGTCTGCCGTGCGGACAACTCATAGGATTCTCGGTTTTGCCCAATTCTTCGAGCAACCAGGCGATCTTTTCGGGCTCCAGGGGCATATTGACCTTGATGGCGGCGTGGCAGGCGATGGACGCCGCCACACGCATCCGCCGCGACTCGGTGTTTTCCGCCTGCCGCTCGCGCTCATCCACCTGCAGAACTTCACCTAGCGTGAGTTCCAGGTGCCTCCCCTCAAGACCCACAGGGGCGGCCTTGACCGCCAGGGTGCGCGGCCCAAAGGG
>JAHFTZ010000080.1:0-3041 GCA_023265355.1 Terriglobus sp. | reverse complement strand
ACGCGCTCGTGCGCTACGTGCTGATCGACGATCCAGAGGCCTTCTTCGTTCACGGCCAAAATGAAGGACTCCTTCAGCTGCCCCAGAGGCCGCAGATTCGCCAGTGCATTCAGCGTGACGGGCGCTTCTTCCGCAGCGCGCATCTCTTCTGCGACCTGCTCCGCGTTCAGCCCCGCAATCGAGGGAGAGATAGCAGGCAAAGCGGAGAAATCCAGACGCACCGGCATTGCAGGAAGCTCGATTTCGCGGAGCGAAAACGCCTCGGCATCCACTGCACCGATCCTCTCGCTCTCCGCATGAGGTTTGTCGCCATTCACCGGTAGAGCCTCGCTCCACGGAATAGCACCCACGCTCATTGCACCGACATCGAGCAACAGGCTCTCGCTCGCGCGCGGAGCGGTCTCCAGAGCCATGGCAAAGCTCGCCACCGGGCGCGCCTTCATCACGGCATTTCGCACCGTATCCCGCACAAAATCATGCACAAACGCGCTCTGCCGGAAGCGCACCTCGGTCTTCGCAGGATGGACGTTCACATCCACCTCCTGCGGCGGCATCTCCAGGAACAGCAGAACAACGGGAAAGCTCGTCGGCGGAATCACGTTGCGATAGGCCTCGCCCATGGCGTGCAGGATGAGTTTGTCGCGCACCTGACGGCCGTTCACGAAGACGTACATCGAATTGCGATTGAGCTTCTGCAGCTCCGGCTTCGAGACGAATCCGCGCACGCGCAGAAATCCCGGTATGGGTGGTTCATAGTCCTCGCCGCGCTTCCACGGCGGAGGCTCGGGAATCCCAACGCGCGAAAAATCTACCTCGGCCACCGCCGGGATCATCGCCCTGTGCGTCTCCGCGCCGAAGATCTGAAAGAGCCGTTCGCCCGCGTCCCGCACTGCGGGAGCCACCAGCAGAGCGTGCGTCGTCGTATGCAGTTCGAAGTGCTTCTCCGGATGCGCCAGAGCGTAGTGCGTCACCAGCGCTGCCACGTGGCTGAGCTCCGTCGATTCGCTCTTCATAAACTTCTTGCGCGCGGGAGTATTGAAGAACAGGTCGCGGATCGCAATCGTCGTTCCCACCGGACGCCCGATCTCTTCCACGCGAAGCATGTTGCCGCCGCTGATCTCGATCCGCGTGCCCACCTCATCCTCAGCCGCGCGCGTATCCATCTCCACACGCGCTACGGATGCGATGGAGGGCAGAGCCTCTCCCCGAAATCCCAGCGTGGAGATGGACAGCAGATCTTCGGAGTTCCGCAGCTTCGACGTTGCATGCCGTTCGAAGGCCAGCATCGCGTCGTCGCGCACCATGCCGGAGCCGTTGTCTTCGATGCGGATCAACTTGCGGCCACCGGCTTCGACATCCACGCGAATCCGTGTCGCACCTGCGTCCACCGCATTTTCCAGCAGCTCTTTCACGACCGACGCAGGCCGCTCCACCACCTCGCCCGCGGCTATCTGGTTTGCTACTTGATCGGAAAGAACACGGATCCGCCCCATCCTTCCATTGTAGCGACTGCAGCCGAGCAACCTGAGTGCCGGAGATCCTAGTGCGTGAGTGCGATGGCTATCGGCGTCGTGCCTGAAGCCGCCGAACTCACAGAGGAGATGCGCCCCAGGTTGGTGGCGTCGAAGCCGTACAGCGTGAGGTCGGGCGATCCCGACTGCGCCGATGCCAGGAGCCACTTCCCTGTGGTATCGAAGCCCAACGCACCAACGCCGGTCCCCGCACCGTAAGGAGACCCGGGCAGCGTCGTCAGTGCAGTTGGCGTCGCCGCGCCGTATCCGCTGACCGTTCCATCCATGAAGTTGGCCACATAGACATAGGCGTTCGTAGGGTCAATCGCTACGGACGCCGGCTGCGAACCCGTCGCGTAGGTTATCCCCACCTGCGTCAGCGCGGCGTTGGCTCCAATCGCATAGACGCTCAGCCCCTGCGAGGTGCCCGTCCGTGCCAGGTACAGATAGGCACTGTTCGAATCGATCGCAATCGCGGCATCGCTCGACTGGTTCGGCGCGGGGAGGATACCGGTCTGCGTTAGAAGCCCCGTTGTGGTGTTGAAGGCATAAGCCACCTCTCCACCCGTCCCCAGCGTGGCATAGGCGGACGCACCATTGGGAGCGATGCGGAACATCTTCGGCAGAGAAACTCCGCTGAGTCCTTGATACGTATAGCTCTGCGCCAGCGCCAGCAGTCCCGTGCTCGCAGCGATCGAATACTCGCTGATGGTCACGCCATCCTGGTTGAGCGACAAGAGCCACTGTCCATCCGGAGAGGTCTCCAGCCACTGCACACCGCTCAGCGTCTGCACCAGCGCCGCACCCGAGTTCAAGGCCGTCAGAACACCACCCGTCCCGATCGCATAACCGTAGACGCCAATGGCCGTACCCACATAGACGTACGTGTTGGCGCGAGAGACCGTCACAGTGATCGGAGACGCAGGTACGGAAAAGGGCGAGCCCGTGATCGCCGTCAGCGCGCCAGCCGTGGAGATCTGAAAACCCGCCAGCGTGTTCGATCCGAAGTTGGCCACGTACGCATAGTTCACCGTGGCTGTGCCGCCTCCGGTACCGCCGCCACCCCCGCCCGTCCCTGTGCCGGTCTCTTTAAAAAAGAATTTGCCACACCCCGCGAGCATGGCCACGGCCACACACGCCATGCACAGCGCGACAACTCGGAGGGGAGCTCTGGAGATTTTCATCTAAACGGTTGGACGTTGCTGGCCTTCAATCGGCGCACTGGCAACAGCGCCAGAATTTGCGCTCTGGCACGCCGCACATATCCCGATCACATCGACCGCGTACCGCTCCACCAGAAACCCGCCGACCATCTTCGGCTCGCGCGGAAGCTCCAGCGTCAGATCTTTGTCCTGCAGATCGCAGATCGACCGGCAGACCGAGCAGACCATGTGGTGATGCTCTTCGCGGTTCATCTCCACACGCAACGTGCCGTGGTGCATGCTCATCTCGCGAAAGACGCCGCTGGCCACAAAGAGGTGGATGTTCTTGTAGACCGTCGCCAGCGAAACCGAAGGAATCCGCAGCTTC
>JAHFTZ010000079.1 GCA_023265355.1 Terriglobus sp. | reverse complement strand
GACCGCAAAAAAGCCCGGGAAGATGTCCAGGCTCGCAAAAGGCCCGTCTTCTTCCAACCGGCCCGAGGTCTCGCAACTACGCCTCTCCTCCAGCCCCGATCCTGGCGGAGCCGTCGATTCGACGATCACCAGTGGCGACAAGTATGTCTACACCGTCTCCCGGGAGCGCTCCGTAACGCTCGCAGGGCACGTCTACACCGTCTCCAGCGATCTGTCGACGGTTACCACCTCGGAGCTGACCGACACCTTCGCTCCGCGTGCCCCAGCCGGTCTCGATTCCATCGCCACGCCACAATCGGACGAGAGCAAGGCCTCCGTTGATCTCTCATGGGAGCCGAATGCGGAGACCGACCTGGCCGGATACCTCGTCTATCGCCAGGATTCGGTCTCCGGCGTCACCGCAAAGCTGACGCCGGAGATCCATCCCGGCGCTGCCTTCCACGATGAAACGATCCTCACGGGCCACAAGTACATTTATTGGGTCACCGCCGTCGACCATGCCGGAAACGAAAGCCCACGGAGTTCTTCCACAGAAGAAGCCCTCCCATAGAGGAGCTCCGGGCATCTCACCATTGCGCGTAAAATTAAGACAACCTGTTGTGCGAGGAGATTTCTGATGGCAACACTTCTGGACCAGCTCAAGCAATTCACCACCGTTGTGGCGGACACCGGCGACATGCAGTCGATGGAAAAGTTCAAGCCCACGGATGCGACGACCAATCCATCGCTCATCACCGCAGCCGCAGGCATGCCTGCCTACTCGCAGATCGTGGACGACGTTCTTAAAACAGCAAAGAAAAACGCGGGCGAAAATGCAGACGACAAGACTGTCGCCGCAGAGGCCTTCAAGATGCTCGCCGTCGCCTTCGGCCGCAAGATCCTGGAGATCGTCCCCGGACGCGTCTCGACCGAAGTCGATGCCCGCCTGAGCTATGACAAGGAAAAGACCCTGGCCGAGGCCCACGCCATCATCAAGCAGTACGCCGACGCGGGCGTCAGCAAGGACCGCATCCTGATCAAGATCGCCTCCACATGGGAAGGCATCCAGGCCGCGGAGCAGCTGGAGAAGGAAGGCATTCACTGCAACCTGACACTGCTCTTCGGTCTGCACCAGGCCATCGCCTGCGCAGAGGCCAAGGTTACGCTGATCTCGCCCTTCGTTGGCCGCATCCTCGACTGGTACAAGAAGGACACCGGTAAGGACTACGCTCCAGCCGAAGATCCCGGCGTTCAGTCCGTCACCACGATCTACAACTACTACAAGAAGTTCGGCTACAAGACCCAGGTCATGGGAGCCAGCTTCCGCAACATCGGCGAGATCGAACAGCTCGCTGGCTGCGATCTTCTGACCATCGCTCCGAAACTCCTCGATGAACTCAACTCCAAGGAAGGCACTCTCGAAAAGAAGCTCGACGCCGAGAAGTCCAAGACCCTGAACATCGAAAAGATCCCGATGGACAAGGCCACCTTCGAGAAGATGCACGCCGAGGACCGCATGGCCCACGACAAGCTGAAGGAAGGCATCGAAGGCTTTTCCAAGGCCCTCGAAGAGCTCGAAACACTCCTCGCCAAGCGCGTCGCCGAACTGGCAAAGTCCGAGCCAGTCAACGCATAATTTTCTAAGGTTCAAAAGGGCAGCCACAATCCACTGTGGCTGCCCTTTTTCGTTTATTCACGAAGAAAACCTTCTGGCGAACTGTGCCTACAGTAAATTAGACCGATTTGGAGAAGTTTAAATTTCTGTTCCGCGTAGCGGAGGAATTGCGTTGTAAATGCCAATCTGGGAACGTGTTTCCGAATGTTACAAAGCGCCGGTCTGCTTGCATGTAAAGGCAGGATCATCGAGGTCTGAAACAAAGTTCCGCGTGCAAGACCAGAAGGCCGCTACCTTATTCGGTTGGAGTTGCTGACCGTAAAATTTGATATTTACGGTATGGCTAGGCCCTTTGTCGCATTCAATGAAGCTAAAGACGTCACCCTTAGGATTATCCTTATCCAATCGACCCGGCAGCGGGGTGGAGTTGCATTGTTTCGTCTCCCCCGGCATCCATCCCGATTCTGCCGTTATGTTGGCGGAAACAGTACGTCTCTCGTATCCAGCCTGATCGAGCCCCAGCCAGATTTGATAAGCCACCACACACACGCCGACGAGAAAAATGAAACGGATCGTGTTTCGAGATTCTTCACTTAGCTCTAGTTCGCTCATTGTTGGCTTCAGACTACCTGCTTTCCAAGCGATTTGCTCCCCTGTATTCGTCGTCGCAATTCCGGATGTGGAACTGGCAGACATCGCAACGGCGAAAAAACATCACATCCGCAGGGGCCTCCAGTAAATTGAAGCTGGAGCATCCATGCCTCTTGTAGCCACCGCCCTCCTGCTTGCCCTTCCCGCCCTGTCTCAGCAGCAACCGTCGCCCGCTTCCGTTCCAAATGCTCCGTACTCGTTGCGCGCTAATGCACGCATCGTCGTTCTTGATGTCGTTGTCGTCGACCGCAAGGGGCAGCCGGTCACCAATCTGCAGAAGGACGATTTCCAGGTCTACGAAGAGAAGCAACCGCAGGTCGTCACGTCCTTCGAGTCGCCCGCTGTGCACCCCGTACCTCCATCCGCCGCGATCAACTCCACAGCCGATCTCGACCGCCTGGCGCCGCAGTCGCCGGTCAACATCATCGTTCTGGATGAGCTCAACTCACGCTTTGAAGACGAAGCCTTCACACGCTACTCGCTGCAGAAATATCTCAGCCGCCAGCCCGACAAGCTGAACGCGCCCACCACCTTGATCGCAGTGAGTATGCACAAGTTCAATGTGCTGGTCGACTACACGCAGGATAAGAACGCCATCCTGAATGCGCTCCAACATCACACAGCCGCTAACCCCTGGCAGGTCGGTTCGCGCTCGTGGGCGGGCGAGCAGTTCTCCAGCGCCTTCTCCGCTCTGATGCAGGTCTCGCAGGCGACTGCAGGTCATCCCGGCCACAAGAACATGATCTGGATCGGGCGCGGCTTCCCAACACTTCGCCTGGATAAGATCTCCGTCGAAGACCAGGACCGTTTGAAGACCGCCATCGACAACTGCGTGAACATGCTGCGCGACTCGCGCGTCACTTTCTACACGGTGGACCCGCGCGGCGTCTCCACCGAGACCGCCACCGACGAAGATGGCGTGGACGTTGAAGATCCCTTTGGCGGTAACGTTCAGTTCAACGCCGCTGCCGCCGCTACGGGAGGCAAAGCCTTCTTCGGTCGCAACGACGTGGACGCGGAGATCGGCACAAGCATCCGCGACGGCGCCAGCTTCTACACGCTCACCTACAAACCCTCCAACGCAGACGAGGCGCGCAGGCCCTTCCGTGGCATACGCGTGCGCATGAAAGACCCGAATCTCCATGCCATTACGCGCGAGGGATATTACCTTCCCAAAGCGCCGGAGGCTCCCACGAAGAAGGTCGCCACCGCCGACACCCAGCGCATGCTCGTCGACCTCTCTTCCGCCATGAGAACGACGCTTGTCTATGACGGTGTGCCGATTCGGATCGACCGCGACCCCACCGACCCCAACATGATGCACGCGCGTTTTCTTCCCGAAAACGCCGATTGGACGGACCATGGGCCCACGGAAAACCGGAGCTTGAAGTTCCAGGTGTTGACCGTCGTCTTCGACAAGAAGAACAAGGCCTATGGGCAGGCGGGAAAAGGAATTGTCGCTTCGGCCCTGCCGATCGCTCAGAATCCGACGCCCGCCAGCGTCGACTATCGCTTTTCGTTGCCCGCAGCGCCGAACGCGACACGACTGCGTGTCATCATACGCATCGACTCTTCGGGCAAGATCGGAGCCACCAACTTCGATCTTGCCGGCAAGTAGCCGTTACAGGATGTAGCGGCTGAGATCCTGGTTCTTTACGATGCTGGCGACCTGCTGCTTCACGTACTCGGGATCGACGACAATCACCTTCTCCACGCCGTGCTCCGTGTGCCGCTCAATCACCGGCAGAGGCTTGCCCGGCTCTGCGTTGATCAGACTCATCTGCGGCGACGGCTGAATCAACGCAGGCTCTACTTGCCCGACCACGCCTTCTGCATTTGTCTTCGATGACCGCAGGATATCCGGAGCCTGGAAGCTGATCTCATCCAGAACGCGCTCCATGATCGTATGCAGACGACGCGCGCCGATGTTCTCCGTCTGCTCGTTCACGTTGAAGGCAAAGCTCGCCATCTCCGAGAGGGCTTCCGGCGTGAACTCCAGCTTCAGACCCTCCGTACCCATGAGCGCAATCGACTGCTTGACGAGAGAAGATTTGGGCTCCGTGAGAATGCGTACGAAGTCTTCCACCGTGAGCGAGTGCAACTCGACACGGATCGGGAAGCGGCCTTGCAACTCGGGAATCAGATCGCTGGGCTTGGAGACGTGGAACGCTCCTGCCGCGATAAACAGAATATGGTCGGTCGAGATCATGCCGTACTTCGTGTTGACGGTGGTGCCTTCCACGATGGGCAGGATATCGCGTTGTACGCCCTCACGTGAGATGTCGGGACCGTGCCCGCCTTCGCGTCCGGCGATCTTATCGATCTCATCCAGAAAGACGATGCCCGAGTCTTCCACACGATCGATGGCGACGCGCGTCACCTGGTCCATATCGATCAGGCGCGACTCTTCTTCGCTAATGAGGTATTCGAAGGCCTCTGCGACCTTCATCTTGCGCTTGCGGCTGCGCGGGCCAAAGAGACCGGGCAACATGTCCTTCAGATTCATGCCGCCGTTCGGTCCCGTGGCATCGGCCTCGTCGCCGCCCTGCACGCCTACGACCTCGAAGTTGGGCTGGTTACGGTCGCGGACATCGATCTCCACGATGCGCTCGTCGAGCTTGCCTTCGCGGAACTGCATGCGCAGCTTCTCGCGCGTGCGGCTGCCGGGTGTCTCTTCCCTGCCCTTTTCCGCACCTTCGGCCGCAAGAACAACAGGCTCCGCCAGAACGCCTTCAGGAGTCGACGGCGCTGGAGCAGCCACAGGAGATGGCGGCAGAAGCAGATCGAGCAGACGCTCCTCCGCGTTCATCTCTGCTTTGTCCTCGACCTCTTCCATCTTCTCTTCGCGCACCATGTCGATGGCGATCTCGGCGAGGTCGCGAATGATCGACTCCACATCGCGCCCGACGTAGCCTACCTCGGTAAACTTGCTGGCTTCCACTTTCAGAAACGGCGAGTTCGTCAGCTTCGCCAGGCGGCGCGCAATCTCCGTTTTACCCACGCCCGTGGGTCCGATCATGATGATGTTCTTCGGCATGATGTCGTCAGCGAGCTCGGGCGGAAGCTTCTGCCGGCGCTGGCGGTTGCGCAGGGCAATCGCAACGGCACGCTTCGCGGCCTGCTGGCCAACGACGTACTTGTCCAGCTCCGCAACGATCTCGCGCGGAGTCATCTCTTCAAACGTCTGTGCCTGATCTTCCGCCGCGGCGGGGAGAATGATGGCCATGCTGTAAATCCTTCTTGGCTAAGCGCCGAGTTCTTCGATGGTGACGCTGTCGTTCGTATAGATGCAGATTTCTCCAGCGATCTTCATACTCTTTTCGGCGATCTGGCGCGCTGTGAGTTCCGTGTTCTCCATCAGAGCGTAGGCCGCAGCCTGCGCGAAGCTGCCGCCCGAACCGATGGTGGCCACGACACCGCTACCGCCTGCAATCGCGTCCGGCTCGATCACGTCGCCGTTCCCGCTGAGCAGGTAGACCTGGTTTACGTCCGCAACGATCAGCAAAGCTTCAAGCTGACGCAGCATCTTGTCCGTGCGCCAGTCCTTTGCCAGTTCTACAGCGGCGCGTGAGAGGTTTCCGGCGAACTGTTCGAGCTTCGATTCGAACCGGGCAAAGAGCGAAAAGGCATCAGCCGTGGAACCAGCAAATCCAGCCAGCACCTTGTCCTGGTAGAGGCGGCGAATCTTCTTCGCGCCATGTTTCATGACGGCGGAACCGAGCGTGACCTGCCCGTCGGCGGCCATCACGACGTGGCCATTGCGGCGAACGCAGATGACGGTGGTAGAGCGGATCCGGCGGCCTTCGCCGAGATCATAGGGGTGAGATGAAAGCGGCTTGGAAAGAATCGGCGTTTCCTGCGTATCTGTGCGGTCTGCTATCGAAATGGTATGTTTTTCGGTCATTTTATGAGCAGTTAAAACTATACGCCCGCAGGGTGAGGTAGGATGCCCTAAGAATGATGCATCTACGATTGCATCTCCACTTCCTGTCCTGGCGAGAAAACCTGCATCTCGTGTGGCGCGTGCTGGCACAGCATCGCATCGAAGCCAGCGCCGTGGCCGGAGTTGCAGTTCCCCTGCTCGGCGCGGGTCTCTACCTTCGTTTCCGTAAAAAGCCTTCGCCCGATGAGATCGAGCGCCGCCGCCGTCTGCGTCTGGTGCAGGCAGGCCGTGTCGTCGATGGCACCCTTGTGGAGACCGGCGAACCGACTGAGGGCGTGGTCATGTTCACCTATCGCGTGGGCGGGGTCCAGTACACCTGCGCGCAGAACCTGAGCGCCGTACCGAACACCGCTGGCAACTACCGCGTCGATCTCCCGGTGCAGGTCCGCTACGATCCACGCAACCCGTTCAACTCGATCGTAGCGGCGGAGACCTGGACCGGCCTCCGCCTCACTTAGCGGATCGCGATTGGACGCGCCCCCAGCGCAGAACAAAAGCAGATTTCTCCGCTCCCTCTACGCGCTCGGTCGAAATGACGGTGGGTGGAGTGGGCGCGCTCGGTCGAAATGACGGTGCGCGGTGGAGGGCGGGTAAACTCTACGTCATCTCGACCGGAGCGACAGCTTTATCGTCGCGGAGCGGAGGGATCTGCTTCTTTCCTGCTCCACCAACCGATTTCACCCGGAGACCTTCTTTCGCTATTCCTCAAACTTCTTCTCTTCCATTGCGGCTGGTGCTGCCGAATCGTCGATCTGCGCCGGGGCAAAGGCATGCGGCGCCGTGGGCCCCGCGCCAAGCTTCTCGCCCGCGCCGGACATCGTCTGTCCGGTGAGCGCAGAGGTGACGGCGGTGTCCATCATCAGCTCCGCAAAGCGATGCGTGGCCTTGTCCAGCCCGTCGATGCCGCGGCGGATGAGCTTGTAGTCTCCACCCCGGACCGAGGCGTCCAGTTCATTGCTGGCAGCATGGATCTTCTCAATCTCGTCAGATGTCAGCATCTGCCATGCGGCGTGGGTCTGGCCCTTCTGCACGGCTTCCAGGATCGTCTGCGCCTCGTTCGTGGCTTCGATCAGCTGGCGCGCGGCGATGTCCTCTTCCGCGTTGTCGAAGCTGGAGAGGATCATCTCCTCCACCTGCTCATCGGTCAGGCCGTAGCTCGGCTTCACCTCGACCTCGGCCTCCTGGCCGCTGCGCTGTTCGCGTGCGGAGACGTGCAGGATGCCGTTCGCGTCGATGAGGAATTTCACCTCGATGCGCGGCAGACCGGCGGTCATGGGAGGAATGTTCTTCAGATCAAAGCGGGCCAGGGAGCGACAGTCTTTCGCCAGTTCGCGCTCGCCCTGCACCACGTGGATGGCGACGTTCGTCTGTCCGTCCACACCAGTGGTGAAGTGCTCCGTCGCAGACGCAGGAATGGTGGAGTTGCGCTGGATGATCTTGGCGACGACACCACCGAGTGCCTCGATCCCGAGTGAGAGCGGCGTGACGTCCAGCAGAAGCATCTCGCTGGTAGCCGCAGACCCGCCGGAGAGAATATCCGCCTGCACCGCTGCGCCCAGGGCGACGACTTCGTCCGGGTTGAGATCCGTGTGCGCCGACTTGCCACGTGCAGAAAGCTGGAAGAGATCGTCCACGAGCTTGCGTACGGCGGGGATGCGCGTACTTCCGCCGACGAGAACGACCTCGTCGATCTGCGCTGCCTCCAGACCGGCGTCCTTCAGGGCAAGCTTTGCAGGCTGCTCGGTGCGTGCGATCACCTGAGAGATGAGGCCTTCAAACTGTGCACGCGTAATCTCGCGGCGATAGGCTTTTCCGTCTGCTAGCGTCACGTCGAGCTTCGCGCTTTCGCCGGAGGAAAGAGCGATCTTCGCTTCGATGACCGCCTTGCGCACAGCCTGCACGGTCGCGGGATTCTTCGCCGCTTCAGGATCGATCTCGTTCGCAATCTCGTCCAGAGCGATGTGGATGAGGAGATTGTCAATATCGTCGCCACCCAGGTGCGTGTCGCCGTTCGTCGCAATCACCTCAAAGATGCCCTCGTGCAGCTTGAGGATCGAGACGTCGAAGGTGCCTCCGCCGAAGTCGTAGACGGCGATCGTGCTGGATGCGGTCTT
>JAHFTZ010000078.1:3281-8306 GCA_023265355.1 Terriglobus sp. | reverse complement strand
TCGCCAATCACATCAGGATTGGCCGAGTTGTTCTCCTCTTCATTGAGGGCAATGAAGCCGCGAAAGCGGTAACCAAGATGCCTTCGCGCTTCAAGGTGGTTGCGCAAGGCACTGGCCACGCTTCCAGAACCGACAATCAGAATATTGCGTGTATCAATCCCTTCGCGGTAGCGGGCATAGACCATGCTGCGCCAGATGGCCCGGCGCACGCAGAGAATGACCGTAGTAAGAAGGATCGTCAATACAATGACCATCCGCGACTGCATCTCACTCCGCGTCAGAAAAAGCGTGCCGCAAAGAAGCAGACCGGCGACCAAGGACGCCTGCAGCGTCATACGCTGCTCGTGCAAGCCGCTTCGCCCTTCAATCGAACCATACAGACCGTAGGAACGACTGAAAAAAACCAGACAGAAAGCGAACCAGCTCATCGACAGCGCGAACATACGCACTCCGCCCGCAACGACCAGGGCCAGCGGTCCGGCGTGTTCTCTTAGGATGGATGTCCGATAGCGCAGAGCAAGATATGCGGCAAAAAGCGCCGTCAACGCATCCAGCGCTGCCCACGCCATCCCCGTGATCGACAGCTTCCAGTTTTCATCCGAGGCATGCCCCCTGGCGCGCTGCACAGAACCTGCACGCCCCTCCCCAGACATCAAACGACCCTCGGCATATTCTGAGATAAGCTCTTCCTTGGACTCAGTGAGGGATGCAACGCATATTCAGACGCTGCATCGAAATCTTTTCATCAAACCCGGCATGGAGAGAATTGCAATAAGAGGCAAGTTAAGACAGCGATTTCATTCCCACGGCTCAAGTGTATCCGAGATACCTCAAGGTTCCTGCGCTTTTCAAACCGGAAGTACCAGATCATCCAAGGCCAGGAACTCCTTCACGATCGGGTCCTCGGACTTCCGCATCTCCTCCATTGTGCCGAAAAAGACAGCTTTCCCTTCATGCAGAAAGAAGATTCGATCAGCCAGCTTCTCCGCAAGCCGCATATCGTGTGTGACGACAATGCTCGTAAGGTGAAGCTGATCTTTCAGACGCATAATCAGGTTTCCAAGCAGATGCGCCATCAACGGATCCACCATCGTCGTGGGTTCGTCGTAAAGTACGGCCTCAGGTTGCGAGGCCAGCGCACGCGCGATCGCCACGGAACGCTTCATCCCTGTAGACAGATCCGAGGGCAGAAGGTCGTCCATTCCCGCGACTCCCACCATTTCCAGCAGCCCCTTCACGATCTGACGCATCTGCTCTTCGTCCAACTCGCCTTTTTCCCGGAGAGGGAACGCCACGTTTTCGCCCACCGTAATGGAGTCAAATAAGGCGCCATTCTGAAAAACCATGGTGACCTTCTTTCGGATCTCCTGCATCTGCTTCTCGTTGAAGGCGCAGATGTCTTCACCAGCGACGCGAATCCTTCCACTGTCTGCTTTAAGAAAGCCCATAAGCATCTGCAACGAAACGGACTTGCCCACACCTGAACGCCCCAGGATGCAAAGCGTCTCGCCTGGCTTTACAAAAAAGCTCACGCTCTCCAATACCTTCAAATCGCCAAAGGCCTTGGAGACATCCTCGAAGGAAATATAGGGAGCCACCTCGACGTTGTTGTCCTGGCCAGCAATCTCCTCCGCTGCCGCCTCATTCTGTTCGGCAGCGACGGCCATAAATTCTTCGACCGCTGGAGCGACGTCTTCCGAGACATCCGACGTAAGGGACGCCTCAGCGTCGGGAACTCCCCTTGCCTCATCATCGGACCGAAGCTCAGGGTCCAAAGAAATATCCGCCAGCCTTTCCGCAGGGGTGTGCGTATCCACTTGAGCCCGTTGGTCTACATCTCGTTTTTCTACGTCAACATTTGGTTCACTCATGGCTTATCTCTATAGGATGCAGATTGCCTCATTTTGTCGCCCTTGCAGGACGAGCAGCCTCTTTGCCTGATTCCATACATTGGAACTCCTCGGGAGTATTCGCGTTGGCGAACCATTCTGCAACTTGGCCAGCCCCCACACTCCCGCCAAGCAAAGTCGAAACCTCCCTCTCTTCAAGCCGCATTCCGGTTGCTGAAGCGGCATCGGTCAGCGCAGTTCTCAGTCGGAACCGCTCCGTAGCGATCGAAGACTGGATCGATTGCAACGCACTTCTATGCAGCAGGAGTGGAAGCGGATGCCATTTGCTCTCCATGGTGAGGACGGAAGCAACGGTTCCCTCCCGGCAGGACTCCCGAACCCATGCGCTCAACAACTCTTCAGGTACCAAAGGAGTATCGACCGGAAGAAACAGACTCCAATCGAACTTTGTATGAACCAATGCCGCCTCGATTCCTCCCACGGGTCCACATTCCGCATGCAAGTCCATCACGGCCTCTGCCAGACCCTGAGCGCGGGCAGGATCGGGCCCGCAAAGAACAGCAACGTCCTCACAGACATTGCGGACCTTCTGTACGGCAATGTCCAGCAACGACTGGCCATGCAATTTCAGCGCGGACTTGTCCTGTCCCATGCGTGAGCTTGCGCCGCCCGCCAGTACGAATCCGCCAACCATCAGGCCACGTTCTGGAAGAACCGGATGATCGACTGGATGCCGTCGTGGAAGTTCTGGAGGTGGAACTTTTCATTCGGCGCGTGCAGATTGTCATCCGGCAGGCCGAATCCCATCATGAGCGTCGGTATTTTAAGATGGCGCTCGAAGTCGCCTACGATCGGGATCGAACCTCCCGAACGCACAAACACCGTATCCTTGCCAAAGACCGCCTGCATCGCATCCGTTGCCGCGCGGACATACGGATTCTCCGTACTGATCACGATGGGATCGCCCGAGTGAATCAGCCGGACCTCAACCGTAACCCCCTTGGGCGTCAGCGAAAGCACATACTCTTTGAAGCGCTCGAAGCTCTTCTGCGGCGTCATGTCCGGAACCAGCCGCATCGAAACCTTCGCGACCGCCTTCGCAGGTATGACCGTCTTCGCCCCCGCGCCGATAAAACCACCCGGCATGCCGTGTACTTCCAACGTAGGCCGGGCCCATGTTCGCTCCAAAACGCTGAATCCAGGTTCGCCGGTAAGAGCATTCGATCCCACCTCCGTCTGGCGATAGTGTTCTTCGTCGAATGGAAGGGACTTCCAGGCCTTGAGCTCATCTTCTGTAGGAGCCTGCAGTTCATCGGTAAAGTGAGGGATCAGTGTCCTGCCATCGGCATCTTTGAGCTGCGCGATGATCTGAGCCAGAGCAAAGAAGGGATTCGGCGCAGCGCCGCCGTACATGCCAGAGTGCAGGTCCGTGCGCGCGCCTCGTACTTCGATCTCGGTATAGATCATGCCGCGAAGACCCACACAAAGCGTGGGCAGGCCAGGCGCGAACATCTCGGTATCGCTGACCAGTGCGACATCGGATCGAAGCTCCTCCCCGTGTTCCCTGACGAACGCGGCAATGCCCTCCCCTCCAACCTCTTCCTCACCTTCCACAATCACTCGGACGTTCACAGGAAGCACGCCTCCGTTCGTGGTCAGAAGCGACTCCAGCGCCTTCACATGCATCCACATCTGCCCCTTGTCGTCCACCGCTCCTCGCGCGTAAAGATTGCCATCGCGCTCCGTGGGTTCAAAGGGAGGAGAGATCCACTCCTCCAAAGGCTCTGCCGGCTGCACGTCATAGTGCCCATAGCAAAGCACCGTCGGCCTCTCACCGGCGTGGAGGTGGTCTGCATAGACCAGCGGATGACCTTTCGTCTCGATGAGACGCACGTTGTCCATGCCGATCCGCTTCAGCTCGGCGGCAACGAACTCCGCCGCGCGGCGAACATCGTCCTTGTTCTCGGGCGACGTCGAAATCGACGGAATGCGTAGCAACGCCTTCAACTCGTCGACAAATCGCGCGCCGTTTTCCTCTGCAAACTTCAGTGCTCCGCTATTGCTCATCGTTACCGTCCCATGCAAACTTCTAATCTTCGTTGCGATCCATTCTGTCAGGCGCAGACAATCTGACTATGACGCAGACGACACAGCAGAAGCAAACAGGACAGGCATGGAACGCGACAGCCTACGCCACCAACGGTCGATTCGTAGCAGATATGGCCTCCGGTGTCGTGGAGTGGCTTGATCCGCGCCCCGGCGAGCGCATCCTGGATCTCGGTTGCGGCGATGGAGTCCTGACGCAACGCCTCGCCGCCACAGGCGCAATCCTGACCGGCGTGGACAGTTCTCCCGCAATGCTCGCGGCTTCCCATTCTCTGGGCCTGAATGTAGTGGAGTGCAAGGCGACAGAACTCCCTTTTCAGGACGCCTTCGATGCCGTCTTTTCCAACGCTGCGCTCCATTGGATCCATGAAACCGGACAGCCCGCTCTGCTTCAGGGCGTGCACCGTGCGCTGGTTCCCGGTGGACGCTTCGTCGCGGAGATGGGCGGGATCGGCAACATTGCCTCCATCCGCGTTGCGCTGCAATCTGTCCTGAAGCGCTACGGAGTCGACGCCGAAAAGCAGGCAGACTCGTTTTACCCCTCGCCGAAGTCCTACGCAGCGCTGCTCGCAGATGCTGGCTTCCGTGTCGAAAGAATGGAACTCATCCCGCGGCCCACGCCACTGCCAAACGGCATGGAGGCGTGGCTCACCACGTTCCGCAACGGTGTCCTGGATCTGCTCTCTCCGACGGACAGAAGCGACGTCCTGCAAGAAGTCACTGACCTGCTCGCCCATGTTCTCCGCGATAGCGACGGCGCATGGACGGCGGATTACGTCCGTCTACGTTTCATCGCCATTGCGGAATAAAAACTCAATAGCGCGGAACGGCAGGATCGATCTCGCGCGACCACTCCTCGATGCCGCCCGCCATGGACTGTGTCCGCTCAAAACCCTGATTCCGCAACCACGCCGTGACATTGAGCGATCTTGCGCCGTGGTGACACAGAACGACTATCTCCGCGTCCGGGTCTAGGTCATTATTGGCCCGGGCGGGAAGATCGCCCATGGGAATGTTCAGCTTTCCGGCGATGGCTGCCGTCTCAATCTCCCAGGGCTCCCGTACGTCG
>JAHFTZ010000078.1:0-3271 GCA_023265355.1 Terriglobus sp. | reverse complement strand
AAAACGATCGAATCGCCCGCATCCAATCTTGCCTTTACCTGCGCTACCGATGTTTCGTAATCCAGCATCTGCCTAGAATACGCAAACTGCGGCCTTCTGGTGCATCCTACTAAGAGGACGTAAGTAAGGATGGAAACCAAGTTGGACGGAGCCAAGGTCCTCGTAGTAGAGGATGAGCCGAACGCACGAACCGGTCTCGCGGAGTTGATCGCTTCCTGGGGATATCGCACGAACACGGCTGCAGACGGCGTGGAAGGTCTCGACCGCGTCCATCAGTGGTCCCCGGACATCGTTGTCACCGACATGAAGATGCCGCGGATGGACGGGCTTGAACTGCTCGGTCGTATCACGGAGCTCCCCGAAATCATCGCCACCGTCGTCCTCACCGCGCAGGGCTCGATTGACAGCGCCGTCGAAGCGATGCGTCTGGGCGCCTATGACTACATTCAAAAGCCCGTAGATCCTGTTCGCCTGCGTGCCATCCTGCACAGCGCCCGTAACCAGAAATCCGTCCAGACCGAGATTGTCGAAACCCGCAAATCCGTGCAGGAGACCGGCATTCTGGGCACGATGGTCGGCCACTCAAAGGCCATGCAGGCGGTTTTTTCGCTCATCGAACGGATTGCCTCTTCTAACGTCTCTGTTCTGATCACGGGCGAAAGCGGCACCGGCAAAGAGCTGGCAGCCCGCGCGCTCCACGATCTCAGCGGTCGCAAAAACAAGCCCTTCGTCGCCGTAAACTGCGCCGCCATCCCCGAAACACTGATCGAAAGCGAGATCTTCGGCCATGAAAAGGGTGCCTTCACCGGTGCCATCGAGCGCCGCGCCGGTTGCTTCGAACTCGCAGAAGAAGGCACGCTGCTCCTCGACGAGATCGGTGAAATGCCAGCAGCCACACAGGCCAAGCTCCTCCGCGTCCTGGAAGACCGCAAGCTGCGCCGACTGGGCAGTAAATCAGAGACTGCCGTGGACGTACGCGTGATCGCCGCAACGAACAAAGATCCGGAAGCCGCCGTACGCGCCGGAGAGCTTCGCGGCGACCTTTATTACCGTCTCAACGTCTTTAATCTGGAGATGCCCGCTCTGCGCGACCACGCTGAAGACATTCCTGAAATGGCGCAGGCCATGATGTCCGAGATGAATACGCGGCACGGGTGCAGCGTCTCGGAGCTCAAACCGGACCTCCTTCGCCGTCTCTCTACCTACAACTGGCCCGGAAACGCCCGCGAGCTGCGCAACACCATCGAGCGCGCCGTGATTCTTGCCCATTCGGGATCGCTCGGCCTGGAACACCTGCCGCCGCACTTTGGCGAAGCGGGCTTCGCTCCCGCGCACAACGTCCATCTCTCTGAGGCATCCAGTCCAGCTGTAGAAGAAAACGTCGTACGCGTCGAAGTAGGCACAACCGTCGACGAAGCGGAAAAACAGCTGATTCTCAAAACGCTGGAATCCACACACAACAATAAAACACGTGCCGCCGAGATCCTCGGTATAAGTTCCAAGACCTTGCAGAACAAACTGAAAGAATACGCAGCAGATTCAGCGAACGGGGACTAATCGCCATGCGGCTGCGCACCAAACTTGTACTGGTCACCACTGCCCTCACCTTTGCCCTGGTGCTGGTCCTTTCGGTGCTCTTCCTTGGCGAACTCCTGCGTCAGCGTATCGAGCAGACCGCGGCAGCAAACGACGTTCTGGCCCACCAGGTCCTGCTTTCAACCCGCCAGGCAATCGAGAATGGCCTGCGCAAGAATCCACCGACGGCATCAGGCGACGAAGCCCTCAACCTGGCCGTTGCGGATGCCTTGCGCTCCGACGAAGCCCTAAAAAGCCTCATGGACTCCATCGTCCGCTACTCGCCGACCGTGCAGGATGTCTTCATCACCAATACCAATCGCGCCGTACTGACTTCTACCGATCCGGTCCTGCTGAATCAATCAGCACCGTACCGCACCCTGCTCTCCGCCGCGCACCGTGCAGGCATGATGCAGCAGGCAAAAATCGTCTTTGGTGCCGCGCAGGTTCTTGATCTCCCTCTCTCGCTCGACAGAAACGGAAGTCCCTTTCTCACCATCCACGTCGGTGTCCGTTCCTCGCTCCTGCGCAACGCCTATGTTCCGTTGCTGCGGGCCTCCATTCTCTTCTCCGCCTTCGCCATCCTTGGCTGCATCGTCGCGGCAGCGCTTTTGTCCACAGCCGCATTGCGTCCGATCGAACAGATCAGCCGCCAGCTTGAAGAATTGACCCTCCGCGCCTCACACCGCCTCGATCCCGAAGCTACTGGAATCCCGAAAGACGCGGTCGTCCGCGTAGCCGCCACAATCGACCGCCTCGGACGTCAACTGGAAAGCTCGGAGCAGCAGCATACAGCGCTCGAATCGAACCTGAACCAGATGCTGCACACGTTGAAGGACGGTGTCATGCTCTTCACGTCGGACGGGCGCGTCGTCATTGCGTCAGAGGCAGTGTCGAACTTCCTTCCATTCGACCGCGTGCAGGTACTCGACGCCAGCGTGGAAACCATCTTTGCCAGCCAGAGCGCTCTGGATCTTGCCGTGCGGCAGGCCTTTGCGGATCGAAGAACGCTGATCGACGAAGGGATCCAGTTGGACTCCGGACGCACGGTCGAACTCTCCATCGACTTCATCACGGGCAGCGAGGCAGGCGGTCTCGGCGCCCTGCTAACGCTTCATGATGCAGAGACAGAGCAGGAACTGGAGCGCGAAATCGAGGTCTCGCGCAGACTCGCCGCCATCGGTCGTCTGACCGCCGGTGTAGGCCACGAAGTCAAGAATCCCATCAATGCCATGGTCGTCCACCTCGAACTTCTTCGCGGCAAGCTCGCGCAGCCCTCCAGCAGCGAGGCCGCCCTGAAGCACGTCGAGATTCTCTCCTCCGAGATGCAGCGCCTGGATCGCGTCGTTCAGGCCCTCGCGGACTTTTCCCGTCCCATCGATCTGCACCTGCACGATCACGATCTGGGTGACCTGGTGCGCTCCGTGCTGGACCTGGCCTTTGGCGAGTTGGAACAAAACAACGTCCAAATCCAGTTCACGGCAACGGCTCCGAGACTTCCCGTCCGCGTGGATGCGGACCTGATCCGTCAGGCAATCCTCAATATCTTTCTTAATGCAGTCCAGGCGATGCCGGAGGGGGGTGAGATGCGTCTCTCACTCTATGTGGATCAGCAATCGGCGGTACTCAGTATTCAGGACGAAGGCGATGGAATCCCGATGGAAGCCCGGCCTCGCATCTTCGACCTTTACTTCAC
>JAHFTZ010000077.1 GCA_023265355.1 Terriglobus sp. | reverse complement strand
TTATCCGCGTTTCCCGCGAACCACTTCCGCTGCCTTCTCCGCCCCATCTTCAGGAGCCTCAGGCACTGGTGCAGCCGCAAGCGAAGCCGCGCCGATTCCGAGCTTGGCGCGCAGTTCCTTATCCATGCGGTCGAAAATATCGGGGTTCAGCTTCAGGAAGCCCCGAACATTCTCGCGTCCCTGTCCGATACGCTCGCCCTGGTAGCTGTACCAGGCTCCGCTCTTGTCCACGATGTTGTGAACGACAGCCAGATCCAGAACATCGCCTTCACGCGAGATGCCTTCGCCGTAGAGGATGTCGAACTCGGCGTCGCGGAAGGGCGCGGCGACCTTGTTCTTCACAATCTTCGTCTTGGTGCGAGAGCCGACGACGACATCGCCCTCCTTCACCGCTCCGATACGACGGATGTCGATGCGGACCGACGAGTAGAACTTCAGAGCGCGTCCACCGGTGGTCGTCTCCGGGCTGCCAAACATGACACCGATCTTTTCGCGAATCTGATTGATAAAGATCAGTGAGGTGCGGCTCTTGGAGACGGTTCCCGTCAGCTTCCGGAGCGCCTGGCTCATCAGACGTGCATGCAGACCGACGTGCGAATCGCCCATCTCGCCGTCCAGTTCCGCCTTGGGAACAAGAGCCGCGACCGAGTCGACCACGAGGATGTCGATCGCACCGGACCGAACCAGCGCTTCGGTAATTTCGAGGGCCTGTTCGCCGTAATCCGGCTGTGAAATCAACAAGTTATCCGTATCCACGCCCAACTTGCGGGCATAGACGGGATCCAAAGCATGCTCGGCGTCCACAAACGCCGCCAGACCGCCGGCGCGCTGTGCCTCTGCGATGATCTGCAGGGTAATCGTCGTCTTACCGCTGGACTCCGGTCCAAAGATCTCGATCACGCGGCCGCGGGGGACGCCGCCCACACCCAGGGCCAGATCGAAGGAGATAGAGCCGGTAGAGATCACTGAAATCGGAACAATCGCATCCTTGGCCCCAAGACGCATGATCGAACCCTTGCCAAACTGCTTTTCAATCCCTGCGAGGGCTAGTTCTATTGCCTTGCCGCGATCATCCGCCACGTAAATCTCCCTTTGAACGTCTCAATTCTCTTCCAAATACTAGCAGCAGGTCTGAGGAAAAGGCAAACAAAAAGCGAATCTCTACTTTATCGGATTTAGAAGCTACCGCTTCAGTAGATCCACCGGCGCATAGACGTTCTCAATCCGCACATTTAACCCCAGAGCGGGATGCGCCCGCGCCACGGCCTGATACATCTCCCATGCCACCCGGCGGTAGCTCCAGTGCCCAGCCGGAGCGCTGCGCAGCTCCGAGATGTACACCGCCTCGGCATAATCCATCGTAAACAGCGCCCTGCAGCGCGTCGCCAGAGGCAGAACATATGCCGCCTCCGCACGCGCCTTGACGGGCAACGGTGTGCCCCAGTGCATGCGCACGCTTCCATCCTGCCCAAACTGCGGCACAGGCACAGCGGCAGGCGAGTGCGCCGTGCGCTGGGACGATCCGAAGATCGATCCACCGCGCCCCCCTGGCGCCGTTCCGGCGGAGACCACCGAAGCGCGCTGCAGGGAAGGATCGAACGGGATCTTCTCCACGGCATCCGGCGCAGGCAGGGGCGAAGCGTCTCCGCTTACCTCGCCAGCCACATGGCCACCGAGAGCGCGATACGCCGCAAAGGCCTTCTCCATCGCCTCCGTAAATGCACCTGCAACACGTGATCCTGTGACCGCAGGCTGCCCCGGAAAGTCCGGCATCTCGTAACCGTGAACGTCCGTGTAGGGCTGCAACAACTGCGTGCATCTGCGATGGCGGTGCATATCCCGGAACCCACCGACATCCATCAGCACATCGAAGCGAAATCCCTGCGCCGCACTGAAAGCCCGAGGCAGTTCGTCGTGCCGCCCGCGATGCCGCGTTCCCAGCGCGATCAACTCCTCAATCCCCGCCGCAGAGAGTGACGTAACCGCCGCCCGGAGCTGCCGATACCCATAGTGACAGTGCGAGTAAAGCAGAGACGTAGCCAGGTCGATCTCCAGCGAAAACCGCTCGCCAACCGTCGTCTCCACCAGGTCCACGGCAGGCGTCTGCACGATCGCAGCGCCGCGCATCAGTTCGGAGACGGCCTGAGTCAGTTCCTCGGCGCTCTTCTTCGCAAACTCGCTCGCCGCCGTGTACTTCACCAGCGTAGGCGAGACCTTCACCTCGCGCAGCCAGGCCTCTTTCGCCCGCTCGCCCAGCGCAGCATCGGCCGCCGCAATCTCTTCAATCAGGCCTGCCGCCCCAGCGTGCGAAACATCCCAAGCACCGCCGCTCGCGGCCTCTTTCAAGCGCCCGCCCAAAGCGCGGATCTCGGCAAACTCGCTTCCCAGCAGACGGGAGATCTGTCCCTCCAGCGTGCGTGCATTCGTAATCTGCCCCAGGCTGGTGTTCGTCGCCAACGGCAGCAGATAGCGCGCCATGTCGAAGGCTCGCGCCTTCAGTGTCCGCGTATACGCCGCCTCCTCCATCCCATCAGGCAGAGCGGTATGCGCCTTCAACTCCTCCAACATCCCTGCACCGACACCCTCGTACGCCTCGAAGAGAGACGACACAGCATCGGTGAAGACGGCCTCATCCTTCGCTTCGAAGGCTGGCGTAAACCATCCACTCTTGCGGAAGTTCTGGTAGCGCGTCGAACGTTCCTGCCCATCCCAGCGCTGCTCATCCACAAGCGAAATCGCCGCCAGCAGGCTCAGCTTCTCAATGGCAAAGGCCACATGCGCCAAGTCTGCGATGGAGCGATGCCCATACTGGAAATAAAACGTGTTGAGAAACTCCTCCGCCTTCTGCGAAGAGATTTCCTTCAGACTTTCCTTCAAACTCAGCGCCGACCGCGAGTACTTCGCCATCGCATACGCCAGCGCCTCGGGGTCCGCCCCGTGAATCGCATAAACTTCTGTCTCATTCTTCGCCATAAGTCCAACCAGAATACTTCTCTTTGCCTTCATCGGGCAGCGCGCCACTGTTTCTCTCAGCAGCAGCCGCCCAGGCTTTCATATAATGACCTTCGATACGCAGTAAGGAGCATCATGCCTAGCCTCACAGGAAAAACAGCCCTCATTACCGGTGCTTCACAGGGCATCGGTCGCGCCATCGCTCTCCAACTCGCCGCAGAGGGCGCACAGATCGCCCTTGCCGCCCGCAACGAGTCGAAGCTCGTCGAAGTCAAAGCCGAGATCGAAGCCGCTGGCGGAACCGCCGCCACCTTTGCCCTCGATGTCGCTTCAGAAGACTCCATTAAATCCACCGCAAAAGCCGTCCTCGCGCACTTTGGCAAACTGGATATTCTGGTCAACAACGCAGGCATTACCAAGGACGGGCTCGTCCTCCGGATGAAGCTCGCCGACTTCGAAGACGTTATCCGTACCAATCTCACGGGCGCGTTTCTACTCACCCAGGCCGTTCTGCAGTCCATGCTGAAGGCCCGATCCGGGCGCATCATCAACATCACCTCCGTCTCCGGAGAGATGGGCAGCGCCGGCCAGGCCAACTACGCCGCCAGCAAGGCGGGCATGATCGGCCTCACCAAGGCCCTGGCCCGCGAATTTGCCTCCCGCAACATCACCGTCAACGCCATCGCTCCCGGCTTCATCGAAACCCCCATGACGCATATCCTGACCGACAACCGGAAGGCCACCGTTCTCTCCGAAATTCCGCTGGCCCGTTATGGCCAGGACTCCGATATCGCCCACGCTGTGGCCTTTCTTGCCTCAGACGGTGCTGGCTACATCACCGGACACACGCTCGACGTCAATGGCGGTCTGCACATGGCGTAACCCTCTTGTGCCCGTTCTTTGCGTGGCTTTCTCGCGCAAAGAATGGGGCGCAAAGCGCACAGATTTGATTCGTCGGGAGCAAAAAGCAGATCCCTTAGCTTCGCTGCGGGATGACAAAATTAGAAGAAGTTGACACCAACCACAAGCCCTTCGACCATCTAGTCATGACGATCACCCCCGTCTCCACCCCGGAAGATCGCATTATGGCGGAATCTTTGCTCCGTGCCTACGGTCAGCACCTCGAGACCGAAGGCATCGATCTCTGCCTTACAGGCCTTGAGAGCGACATCGCCAATCTCTCTAATCCTGATACCCCTCTGCTTCTCGCGAAGAACGAACAGAACGAAACTCTCGGCTGCGTCTCCGTCAAACGACGCACACTCGGCACCGAGGTCGTGGCAGAGATGAAGCGGCTATACGTCCTCCCTGAGCACCGCGCCTCAGGCGCAGGCCGAGCCCTCGTGGAGGCCGTCATCGCCTGGGCACGCGGCCAGCATCTCGCCGCCGTCGTCCTCGACACGGAACCGGAGAAGATGGTCGCGGCCGGTCGCCTCTACCGCTCACTCGGCTTCCAGCACACGGAACGCTTTAACTCCAACGCCGTCCCCCACGTTGCGTTCCTGCGACTGGATCTTGCGCCCTGAAGGATCGATCGCTTCAGGGCAGCGTGATGCGAAGAAGATGCACTGGCCCTGTTTCGCCTTTAACCGGCATCGCCTGTCCAGCGCTCAACCAAAAAACCTCTCCGCTCTTCACGCTCCGCCTATGCGCATCCGCACCGACCTGCGCAGGAGAAAAAGCTATTACGAGACCGCCTTGAGACGACGCCGTGAGCGCGCAAGGATGCGTACAGATCAGTCGTTGCACATCGAGCTTCGCACTCTGAAACTCCATTGCAGTCGTATCCTTCAGCGGCATCGAGGGTGCTCCTACGCGAGACGCACGCAGCATCCCGCCCACAGGAATACTCTTCAGTTCCACGCGCAAAAAATCCGAGTTGAGGTCGCCGAGATTCTCCACGCTATGCCGCTCTACGCGTCCCGGACTTACGCGGTACGCCCCCTTCTTCAAGGGCGGCCTCTGCAGGACATAGTCGCTTTCCCCCTCGTGCGAGAAACGAACAGGTCCGGAGTCGCTCAGGTAGACATACACCGTCGGCGATCTGGAGTGATCGTGAACACCGATCTTTTCATGCGCCCCGTAGTGAACGTGGATGACCTGGATCTGAGCATTCTCGAAGACAACGCTGTAGTTCTTCGGAAACGTCGTCATCGGATCCTGCCCACGCGCCCTCGAAACCCCCGACACGAGTGCAAGCGGCAGAAGCACAGCGGAGATCTTTCTCGGATAACCCATGGATCCTCCCAGATACCGACAGAGCATCGGACCTCCATAGTAAGCCTGACCGCGTAAATTCTTCTTGACTATTACTAAGCTGTCTATATATAGATATCTCAGTATGAAGAAGCCAGACGCCCTGCAGGGTTCGCTCGATCTCCTCGTCCTCAAGATCCTCTCCCGTCGCCCGAACACGCATGGTTACGGCATCATGGCCGCCGTGAAGGACGCCTCCGACGATCTGCTGCGTATCGAAGAGGGTTCGCTCTACCCGGCGCTCCATCGCATGGAAGAGGCCGGATGGATCCGCGCCGAGTGGATCAAGAACGACACCGGCCGACGCGCACGCATCTACCAGCTCACCCCCGCAGGCAAAAAGCAACTCGGCGTCGAAGAGTCACGCTGGCTCAAAGCCACCTCCGCCATCAACCAGGTTTTGAAGACGGTTTAGCCATGTCCCTCTTTTCGCGTATCGCCAATGTCTTTCGCGGAGATCGCCTCCACAGCGAGCTTATAGAAGAGCTTGAGTCGCATCTGGCAGAGGCATCGGAAGAGGGCCGCGACCCCGCGGAAGCGCGCCGTGCTCTTGGTCTCGCGCATGAGCAACGACGTCATCTGCAGGAGAGCCACGAAGCACGCGCTCTCCCGTGGCTCGACTTCTTCCGCGCCGACGTCACCTTCGGCTGGCGTCAGTTGATGAAGCGCAAAGCCACCACCGCCGTCGCCGTCCTCTCGCTTGGCCTCGCCATCGGTGCATGCACCTCGGCCTATCGCCTGATCGACGCGTTCCTCCTGCGCCCGCTGCCCATCACGGACCCCACGCGCCTCTACGTCCTTCGTCATCAGGGCGCGTTCGACAAGATGGGGGACAGGACCTCCTATGCCATGTTTCGCCAGTTGCGCGCAGCAGCAAAGGGCGAGGCGGAGCTCATCGCCGTCTCCTACACCTACGCACATGACCTCACGTACAAATCCGACCAGGAGATGGAGAAGGCGCAACTGCAGTATGTGTCCGGCACGATGTTTTCCTCCTTCGGTCTGCAACCAGCACTCGGCAGGCTCTTCACAGAAAACGACGATGAGCAGCAGGGGGTAAAGCCCTATGCGGTGATCTCCTACGATTACTGGAAGAGTAGATTCGCGCGCGATCCCAACATCATCGGCCGCACCTTTCGCATGGGAGATGACTCGTTTCAGATCATCGGCGTCTCGGGCCAAGGCTTCACTGGAACTGAGACAGGGCTATCCACCGAAGTCTTCGTGCCCATGATGATGTCGGAGCTTAAAACCCTCAACGAACCTGGCTACTTCTGGTTCCGCACCTTCGTTCGTCCCAATCCCGGAACTTTGATCGGTCCACTTCGCGACAAGCTCGCCGCGAGCTACACCGCGTGGGAAAAGGAGCGAAGAAAGAGTTTCACCAAGCCCAGCACCTCTGCGATTCGCTTTGAAATGGAGCCTGCCGCAGAAGGCGTCTCCAGCATGCAGAAGCTCTATCGCCCCACGCTCATCATCCTGGGCGTTCTTGTGATGATGGTGCTTTTGATCGCGTGCGCCAACGTCGCCAATCTAATGACGGCACAGGCCGCCTCACGCGCTCGCGAGATGGCCCTGCGCGTCTCCATCGGCGCAGGCCGTCAACGTCTCGTGCAGATGGTGATGGTAGAAAATGCCATGCTCGCCGCCCTCTCTGCCGCATTGGGAGCGGCCTTCGCCTGGTGGGCCGCGCCCTTTGTCGTCAGCAGGATCAATCCGCCGGGCAATCCCGCACGCATCGCGCTTCCGCTCGATGGGAAGATCCTCGCCTTTGGGCTTCTTCTCACCTTTGCGGTCACACTTCTCTTCGGTCTGGCTCCGGCACTCCGCGCATCATCCGTAAAACCCGTCATGGCGTTGAAGGGCGATGCGAGCCCTCGCCAGCAGCGATGGATGATGCACAGCCTGATCGGTGCGCAGGTGGCCTTCTGCTTCCTCGTGGTCTTTCTTGCAGGTCTCTTCGTGAAGACCTTCGAGCACCTCTCCGAACAACCGCTCGGCTTTTCTCCAGGTCGCGTCCTCCTTCTTGACACCATTGCGCATCGTCCTCAATCACCTGTCGTGTGGGAGCAGATGCTCGATCGCATCCGGACCATGCCACGCGTGGAAGCCGCATCCATCGCCAGGTGGCCGTTGATGAGCGGGGCAATGTGGAACGACATTATCTCCGTTGATGGCGCCCCGCCTGGCGATACTCTCGCCTACTTTCTCAGCATCTCTCCGGGCTGGACTGGCACGCTCAAAATCCTTTTCGTGGCAGGCAGAGACTTCCGGCCGAGCGACGCGGATCCACAGGTCGCGATCGTCAACCGCGCCTTTGCGAATCAGTATTTTCATGGGCAGAATCCGGTCGGCAGATTCTTCTCCACCACCTCACGTGAGAAAAACGTCTACCGCCACGAGATCGTAGGCATGGTGGAGAACGCTGCCTATCGCGATGTACGCGAAGCTATGCTCCCGATTGCGTACCTGCCCATGCGCTCCGTCGACCCCGCTGGTGTTCTACAGGCCTCCGATGGCGCGACCTTCGTCCTCCGAACTTCGGTCGCCGATCCCACAGCGCTTGCCGACACCCTCCGCAAGGAAATCTCCCACCTGCAGCCCGAACTTCGAGTGAGTAATGTCCGCACACAGACAGAACTGATCCGCGCACAGACGATCCGCGAACGCCTCCTCGCCCAGCTTGCCTCCTTCTTTGCAGGCGTCGCGCTTCTACTGGCCTTCCTCGGTCTCTATGGTGTTCTAAACTACTCCGTGCTCCAGCGCGAGCGCGAGATCGGCATCCGCATTGCCGTGGGCGCCCAGCGCCTTAACATTGCCCGCCTCGTCACCCTGCGCACCTTCGCCATGGTTCTCATCGGAGCCATGGCGGGACTGGCGCTCGGCGTCGGCACATCGCGCTACGTGGCGACGCTCCTCTTTGGCGTCAAACCCACTGACGCATCCGTACTCCTCTGGCCCACAGCGATTCTTCTGACAGCAGCCCTGTGTGCTTCGATTCCAGCCGTGGTTCGTGCGGCGCGCATCGATCCTGCCGTGATGCTGAAAGCGGAGTGAACCTAATAAACCAACAGGAGAGGTGCGAATAGACAGCGAAGAGAAGTTAGGGACGCGCTATCCACAGGG
>JAHFTZ010000076.1 GCA_023265355.1 Terriglobus sp. | reverse complement strand
TGATCAGATACTTTGCTTCAAGTGGCGTGGCTCGTTTGAGGAGGTCAGTCAGAACGGCCTGCCGGATGGCGGTGGTTTTGGCTATGGAGGCCTGGGCAAAGGTGTCGTGCAGATCGGTGAAGGTGAGCGTTGGTGGGGGATTGTGTCCGGCGTCATGGAAGAGATCGTGCGCGGCCGCGCCCAGATCGCCGTGGCGGCGGTAGGCCTCCGTCATGGCAGCTTCTGTCGCCCGCGAGATGCTGGCGAGGATGCGCGACAACACAGCGCCGCCCGCGTTCAGCTTGCGTGGGTCGGCTTCGGGAAAAGGCTGCCCGGCGAGGTACAGAGCGAAGAGCCCGGCTTCTTCGGGGCTTTCCGCGTGGACTGCGGCGATTCCTTTCGCGATGGCCGCGCGCTTTTTCAGGCGCGAGGAGGTTGCCACGAGCACATCCGCGAGTTCCGCGAGTTGAAGCAAGAGGGCCACCCTGCATGTGATGCAGGGTGGCGGCCCTGCGTCCAGCCTGTAGGCACTACTGCAGAGTATGCGGTCAGGTCCTCCTCAGGCAGAAGCATTCACCGCTTTGCCATTCGATGGAGCGGAGCCGCTCTGAAGATCGTCAATGGCCTTCTCCAGAAAGCTTGAAGAGACCGTATGGCCATAGGACCCTTGCATTTCTACCTGTTGCGCTGTGGCCAGCAGGCCGTTCAGGTAGCCCGCAGAGATATCTCCGGTCAGGGATCCATCCTGACGATCACTGGCAATATTCATTCCGAGTAAGAATGCCTGCTCGCTGCTTCCCATGGCGGCGCCGACGCTGCTTGTGCCCGTCATCTTCTCCAGGAGAAGATCGTCCGAGGCAGTCAGGGAAGCCTCGGGCATGTATTGCGCCAGATCGCCGGTCACCGTGCCTTCCTGAAGAGCTGTGTTGTAATGCTGAACGGAATCTGGAGCAGCGGCCTCCAGTTCGCTGAAGCTGCTTGTGCCTGTAACCTTTTCGAGCGTGGCGATGTCGCCTGCGGTCAAGTAGGGAAAGGCCGCTTCCGGATTGGCCGAGGTTGTTTCCGTCGAAGCTCCTGTGCTGCGCGACGCCGATCTTTCCCAGTGCGCCGAATGCCGATAAGGTATTGATTGCGCTAACGTTCATGGTGTCCCTCAGGGTTTGGATATCGAGCCACAGAAGCGGCCCTGCTGCCATTGGCAGCAGTTTCCTATCCATTTCTCCAAGTGCCAGATGAGAACTTACTCATCTGGATCGAGGCAGGTCCAGACCTGAACTGGATTCCGGAGGTCCACCCGGCCTTGGACCTCCGAGGCGCTGCCGGAACCAACCAGCCCGGATCTTCGTATTCTTTTGCGAGGGACCTATGAAGCTTCTACTCTTTTTCATCCTGCTCGTGCTCTGCTGGCCGCTTGCTGTGGCTCTGGTGATCCTCTACCCGCTCATCTGGCTGATCCTGCTGCCCTTCCGCATCCTTGGGTTTGCCGTGGAAGGCGTGTTGCAGCTGATCCTGGGGATCTTTACCCTTCCGAGAAGGTTGCTGCGTTCCGCGTAAATCCTGTGCCGCATCGCCGCGCTCCGCGATATCATCCAATAGACGCGATGTTTACGCCGATCTCCATTCCGGCCTCGATCCACAGCTTGCACTAGCTGCGCCTTCCGTTGCCCCCTTTCCCTTTAAAATTTGAGATGTGCATCCCCGCGCACCGCATGCGGGAGGAGTCTTCGCTATGTTTGATCGTTTGCAGCAGATGGAAGTGCGTTACCAGGAGCTTGAATCCGAGCTCGCCCAGCCCGAGATCGTGCAGGACCAGCCTCGTTACCAGAAGGCAATGAAGGCCCACCGCGATCTTGAGGTCCTGATCGGGAAGTTCCGCGAGTTCAAGGAAGTGATGAACGGCATCGCCGATGCTCACACTATGCTCGCCGACCCGGACATGAAGGAGATGGCGGAAGAGGAGCTTTCGACCCTCATGCCGCGCAAAACGGAAATTGAAGAAGAGCTGAAGATCATGCTGCTACCCAAGGATCCGAACGACTCCAAGAACGTCGTTCTTGAGATCCGTGCCGGCACGGGTGGAGACGAGGCCGCGCTCTTTGCCGAAGAGATGTTCCGCATGTATCTTCGCTTCGCCGAACAGCATCGCTGGAAGGTGGAAGTGCTCTCCGAGCGCGAAGGCGCTGTGGGCGGCATGAAGGAAGTCACGGCGATCTTCGAAGGCGATCAGGTTTACTCGCAGCTCAAGTACGAGAGCGGCGTGCACCGCGTGCAGCGTGTTCCGGCAACGGAGACGCAGGGTCGCGTGCATACCTCCGCGATCACGGTGGCGGTTCTGCCTGAAGCGGAAGAGGTGGACGTGAAGATCGAAGCGAAGGACCTGCGCATCGATACCTTCTGTTCATCCGGCCCCGGTGGACAGAGTGTGAATACAACGTACTCCGCGATCCGCATCACGCATCTGCCGACGAACACCGTGGTCTCTTGCCAGGATGAGAAATCGCAGATCAAAAATCGCGAGAAAGCGATGCGCGTTCTGCGTTCGCGCCTGTACGAAGTCGAGATGGAGCGCGTGCACCAGATGCAGGCCACGGCGCGTAAGGCGCAGGTGGGATCAGGCGATCGTTCGGAGAAGATTCGCACCTATAACTTCCCGCAGAATCGTCTTACGGATCACCGCATCGGTTTGACGCTGCACCAGTTGGAGTATGTGATGGAAGGCAAGTTGCAGCCCGTCGTCGATGCCCTGATTGCGGAAGATATCGCTGAGCGTTTGAAGGCCGACGCCAATGCAGCTGCCTGAAGCGGCACGATCGATTCGTGAGACGTTAGGCGAGGGGGTCGCCAGGCTCCATGCGCGCGAAGATATCCGCGAGTGGGCCGTGCGGGACAGCCATCTGCTGCTGCAGCATGCGCTGGGTGTATCGCGTGAGCAGATCATGGCTTGGCCGGAGCGCATGCTCACGCCAAGGCAGAGCGAGGTCTTCGAATATCTTGTGACCGAGCGCCTGCGGGCTGTGCCGATCCAGTATCTGCGCGGACAACAGGAGTTCTATGGGCGCAACTTTCTTGTGACACCGGACGTTCTTATTCCTCGCCCCGAGACTGAGCTGTTGATCGACGAGGTGAAGCGTTACATCGACCCGGGCGCGTTGGTGATGATTGCGGATATCGGTTCGGGTTCCGGTGCCATCGGTGTCACGCTGGCCGCAGAGCTGGAGATGGCGCGGATCACCGCCGCCGATATCTCCCCCGCCGCGCTGGAGGTCACAGAGCGGAACGCGATCCGGTATCACGTCTCCGACCGTGTGCGCACCTTCGAGAGCGATCTCTTCTCCGCGCTCGGTGGACGCATCTTCGACTATGTAGTTTCCAACCCGCCTTACATCGCCGCGTCCGAGCGCGACAGCCTGCACCCGCAGGTGCGCGATCATGAGCCGGATCTTGCTCTCTATGGCGGAGAAGACGGATTCGAAATCTACACGCGTTTGATTCCGCAGGCGTGGAAGCATCTTCGTCCCGGCGGCATGCTGTTTTTGGAGATCGGCAAGCCAGGCCCGGCCCTGAGTGCGAATCTGAAGGCCTGGAGCGACGTCTACACGGTCGAGGATCTACAGGGCCTGCCGCGGCTCATCGTAGCCCGTAAACCGTAGCGCCTCAGTTGCTCTCCGGCTGAATGTGCAGCTGGCTCATGTACAGAAGCGTCTCGGGATCGTCCGGCTTCAAACGAAGTACTTTCTTGTAGAACGGCAGGGCGAGGTCGTCGCGGCCTTTGCGTTGAAACAGGACCGCCATATCGAAGTAAGAGAGCGGGTCGTCGGGATTGATCTCGATGGCCTTTTGAAAGCACCGAATGGCGTCATCTTCGCGGTCTTCCTGCACATAGAGATTGCCAAGATCGATGTAGGCGGCGCTCTTCTGCGGTGCCTGGCGGATCGCGCGTTTGAACTCCTCTTCGGCACGTTGCCTTTTGCCCGCGTCTCCGAGGGCGATTGCGTAGTTGATCACCGTACTGGTGTCGTCCGGTTGCAGTTGCAGCGCGCGTTCGTACTCTTTGAGCGCGATGGCGGGCTTACCCTGCTGCACGTAGATCTCGCCCAGGCTGGCAAAGGCTCGTTGATAGGTTGGACGGAGGCGGATGGCCTCCCTGTAGTTCGCGATCGCTTTGTCCAGTTCGCCCTGTTCGCGCAGCGAGAAGGCGAGGTTGTAATAGATGGATGCACTGTGTGGCGTCGCCGCAAGCGAGCTCTGATAGAGAGAGACCGGTGTCTCCCAATCGAGCACGCGAGCTCTCACGCGCCATGCTCCCCATGCCATCCAGAGGAACAAGCCACCCAGGGCGATTCCCTTCCATTGCCGCTGATTCATCCCGGCGAGCGAGGCGATGGCCAGCGTAAATCCTATGGAAGCGAGATAGAGAAAGCGCTCCGCCATGCCCTGGTAGATGAAGACGAAGCCGCAGAACGGAAGCAGCGCGATGCAGACCCATGCGACTCCTATCGTCGCAATCGGTGCCTTGCGGCGTAGGAGAAACGCAGCTCCAATGAGAGCGAGCGCCGCCGCCCAGGCTGCGACTGCGGCGACGGAAAAGTGATTCGCAGGAAGCGAGGTCGAACGCTCAATGCTCATGTGGACCGGTGCTGCGATCCAACCCAGATACTTCCAGAAGACGATGCCGACGGACCATAGCGCGTGCGATCCTCCTCCACCATGCGCCCCAACCCAGTACTTCACGCCGATGCAGAAGAGATCCGCCACCAGGCCAGTGGCTGCCAGCCTGATCCACGTGCTTCGGCTGCCGCGTTTCGTTGCGTAGATCAGGAGCAGCGTCAACGGAAGAAGTAAGAAACCCTCTTCGTGGCTGAGGATCGCACCGAGGGAGAGCGCGAAGTAGCAGGCGAGGGTGATCCGCTTTTCTCTCACGAGATAGAAGGACGCGAAGAGTAGGCCGAGCAGGAGAAAGAAGCTGCTCAGCAGGTAGGCCCGCGCGCTGATCCAGACCACGGCTTCCGTGTTGATGGGAAGGCCCAGCCACAGGATCGCCGCGATGGCCGCTGTTCTGGTGGAGACATTGACGCGCCGAAGAAGCTGGAAGAGAAGTACGCCGTTGATCCAGTGCAGGAGCAGATTGGTGAAGTGAAAGCCGTTCACGCCGGCGATGCCCCAGAGTTGCCGGTCGATCCCGAACGTAACCCAATAGAGCGGGCGATAGGTGAAGCCGCCTCCACCAAGAAAATCGCTGGTGAATCCGACTGGAAGGAAGAAGAAGCGCGCGAAGGTATCGCGCCATGTGAGCAGCGCAGGGTTGTGCAGAATCTGTTCCAGATCGTCATAGACGAAGGGAGACTTGAACGCCTTCCAGTACAAAGCCAGGACCCAGAGGGCTGCGGCGACGGCAAAGCAGAGCGACACGTGACGCCCACACCACTGCAGCAGCGTGTCGAGACGTGTGCGGGGCGTCGCCGTTCCCGAAGAGGTGGAGGCTGCAGCGCGCTTGGAGGCTTTCTTCTTCATCGCAATCAGGCTAGCAGCGACCTAGTACAACTGCACCTTCCAGCTGCGGTGCTCCGCGTCCATCCACTCCACCGTGCGGGAGGACATCGCTGCGTGTGCGTCGTACTGCGGGGCGGACACAGGTACAGTATCGGCGCTGGCAAGGCAGAAGCTCTTCGCCCAGCAGCGAATCTCTTTGCCGGGGTCAGCCGGCGCGGGCATTCCCTTTTGCAGAATCAGCCGGTCGGAAGCGAAGCCAGTGCGCTCTACGTAGATGTCGTTCGATGCGTTGATATAAACGCGTGCGGACGTCGCGTCGGAAAGGCGTGGATAGAAGCTGGCGATGCGTGTGCCGTCTACCCGAACGCGAGCGACCATATCCCACAGGTAAATGCGATTGCGGTAGTGATAGAGCAACATACCCGGCAAGACGGTGGTTACGAAGAGGAAGAGCAGAAACTTTCGCATGGCTAAAGGATCTTGCTGCGCATGGAGTCTTCTTCGGCGTCGGGGATTTCCTGCTCGCCGTGTTTCTCCTCGTGATACTCCATCTCTGTGTTGATCTTCCAGAGGTTTTTCTTACTGGTTACGCCGGACAGAACATTCTCCACAGCCTGCATGGCCGTGAGCATGGAGTGATCCTGATTGTTGTACTTGTGCATGCCGTTGCGGCCGATGAGGAAGAGATTTTCAAAGCTGTCTGTAAAGGCGCGCAACTCATCGAAGCGATCGTAGGTGCCGAAGTACGCGGGATACGTCTTGGGCACGCGTACGACGTGCGCATCCAGAACGCCACTGGCCTTGAGGATGCCGATCTTCTCCAGCTCCATGGCTCCAAACTTCTTCAACTCATCGTCCGGCATCGTCCAAAGCGGGTCGGTCTCGTAGCAAAAGTATTCGAGGCCGATCCAGATCTTTCCTGGCTCCACGAGATAGGGGCTCCAGTTGTTGAAGATCTGCAGGCGGCCGACGAGCACATCCGGCTCCTGGATATAGATCCACGTGTCCTTCAGCAGGCCGCCATCCGGTTCGGTGACGGAGAGCTTGTCGATCAGCAGGCCGATGGTGATGAAATCGCGGTAGATCAGTCCTTCGGAGACTTCCTTCACGTTCTGCGGAATCGCCGTTCCGCCGCGCTCCATGGCGTTCACAAGGTCGCGCATAGGCATGGTGGAGAAGAAGTGGTCGGCGGCAAAGGCCTGCGTCTCACCAGCATCGTTTACTGCTTCCACGGAGAGGATGCGCTGGCCCTCGGTGACGACGCGGTTCACCTTCCATCCCATGTGGATGTCGCCGCCGCCCGCGACGATCTTGTCCGCGACGTGCTCCCAGAGCTGGCCGGGGCCGAACTTCGGATAAAGGAAACGCTCAATCAGAGAGGTGTCCGTTCCCTTCTGCGAGAGGTCTTTGGATTCCTTCTTCGTAAATGCTTTCTTGAAAAAATGCTTTACGGCTGTGGTCAATGAGAGGCCCTTGATGCGCTGCGCGCCCCACTCCGCGCTGATCTCCTCGCAGGGCGTACCCCAGACTTTTTCCGTGTAGCTTTTGAAGAAGGTCAGGTAGAGCTGGCGACCGAAGCGGTTGATGAGGAAATCTTCGAGGCTCTTCTCCGGCTTGATCTGCGCGACGCGCGAGGCCATGTAGCTGACGCCGACCTTGGCCGTGCGCGCAACGCCCAGCTTCGCGAGGGTGTCTTTGGTGAGCGTAATGGGATAGTCGAAGAAGCGGCGCAGAAAATAGATGCGGCTCTTGCGTGGCCGGATGAGCATGACCAGGTCATCCTCTTCGGCGGTCTTGTCGGAGCTGTCTCCCATGCCTGCGATGGAGCGCGACTGGTTCTGATAGCTGATGGCGGCGGCGTTGTCCGCGCCTGCCTCGGTGGGCATCTGCTCCAGCCACCACTCCATCACGCGGTCGCTCTTGGAGAAGAAGCGGTGGCCGCCGATGTCGATGCGGTTGCCCTTGTAGCGGATGGTGCGGGAGATGCCGCCGATCTCGTGGCTCGCCTCCAGAACGACGGGCTTCACCTCGGAGAGTTTCTGGAACTCAAGTGCTGCAGTCAGGCCGGCTGGGCCAGCGCCAATGATAAGTGCGGTTTCCGCCACGTAAAAATCCGATCGGTTACACCTGGGAGAGGCGCGACGTAAGGTCTAATTCCATCCTACTAACTAAGAGACGTAGGAAGTGCTCACTTTGTATACGCGGGGAAGATTCTGTCAGAAGAATGTAAAAACGTGGTTTAGCGACATTAGCCGCCGCAGCCTTTTGAAGAGGCGGTGAACACGGACGGCCCTGATTGTGAGAGGGTAGAAAGATGGCTCACTATCTCGTTACCGGGGCCTCCGGCTTCTTTGGAGGCGTTCTGAAGCGGCGGCTCCTGCGCGAAGGACACACCTGCGTAAACGTCGATCTGGAAGTAGATGAGGACGCGGGTGCTGCGGGTCTCACAAGCGTGCAGGGCGACCTGCGCGACCGGAGTTTGATGGAACAGATCTTCCAGGAACATCGCTTTGACGCGATCTTCCACTGTGCCGCGCAACTCGCCCACGGTATGCGCATGGACGAGCACCTGCTCTGGACGAGCAACGTCGACGCGACGCGCCTGCTGGCGGAGCTTGCGGTGGTGCATGGCGTCAGGCCTTTTGTCTTCATCTCGACCAACTGCCTTTGGGCGTCGAACCTCGGCCATCCGGTCAACGAAGCGTTGGATATGCCAGAGCCGATCGAGATCTACGGACGCTCGAAGCTGGCGGCGGAGAAGGTATTGGAGGAGTTCACCGACAGGCTCGATGTCGTGATCCTTCGCGTTCCGACCATCATGGACGAAGGGCGTCTCGGCTTGCTCGCGATTTTGTACGAGTTCATC
>JAHFTZ010000075.1 GCA_023265355.1 Terriglobus sp. | reverse complement strand
GCCGCACACTGTTGACTGAACCGCTGGAATCGGTGGCCATCGGCAACACGATCATTATCTCCAAGAGCCTGATCGACACCACGGCCATCCCTGGAAATAATAACTAGCAGGTTTCGAACCTCTATGCCGTGATTGCCTTCCAGCTCGCGCACGTCATCCTCGGTCATCGCCTGGATACGAAGTACGCCTTCAACGATCGACTTCTCTTCCCTGACACTTCTGCGTTTAGCAAGCTCCCAATGCACCACACCGACAAGGACAACGAAGAGGCTGCAAAGAAGACTCTTGAGTTGTTGCAGCCCAAGGAGTTGAGTGAAGCTCCTGGACAGTTCGGACTCTACCTTGCGCAGCTTCAGGCTAGAAGCAAGGCTCTCAAGGCACTTAACGAACCGATGTTGGGTGACGGTCTGTTCAAAGATCCCAATACCTTCTGGTTGCAGGCGCTGGTTGGCAAGGGACCCAAACTGGACATGAATGATCTGAAGCAGAATGCCGCGATGCCTCTTTCGGCCTTTCTGAACTTCGATCCCTGGACAGACCAGGTCATCCAGATGCACGCCGCCTTCGAACCTCTTCTCAGCTCGCGCGACAAGATGCCGTTTGAAGTGGCTCCGGTTTATCTGAAACTGGCGTACTACAAAGCACCCCCGGAAGCAGTAGCAGCCCCCGCAACAGGGGCAGCTCCGGCAGACGCAACACCTGGTGCAGCTCCCACAACGGGAGCTCCTGCTGGAACCACAGCAGCACCGGCCGACACGACTCTGACTCCAAACGCGGCTACTCCGGCTCCGGGCGCTACTGCCCCAACGCCGCAGTAATCAAGGGAGTCCACAGGACTCCTCACTGGAACTTTCGCTGGGCCGCTTGCTTTTCCGATCGCGAGCGGCTCCTCAAAACCACCAGGTGCAGTTGGTGTCAGCACCACTATGACAAAAATCGGAGACATTCATGACAGCAGAGGTATTGACCAGACTGCGGCCGAGGGACAGTATGCCAATTCGAGAGGTTGCCCCCCTTCAAGTGAGACTGAACCGGGGAAGCAGAAGAAATAAGAAAAGCTTGCGTATCGCTCTGTTTCTATTGGTCTTCGGGGCGATCGGATCAACCAAAATGCGCGCTCAGGCCGCTCCGGCAGGCATAGGCCACGGTTCTTTTCAGGCCGGCCTCGGATTCTCGGGCGGGCCACATTACGGTGGTTCCAGGTACTACGGCGGCACCTTCTATACAACCTATGACTTCACTGAGCACTGGGGCATAGAGGGAGATATCCGCCAGGTCAACACCACGGCAGACAACAAGCTCTACGAGCGCACGTACCAGCTCGGTGCCAGGTATGTACGGCACTACAAGGGCTTTATTAATCCTTATGGAAAGATCATGGTTGGCCGTGGAGTCTTCAACTTTGCCAACGACTCTGCCAATCTGGCCTACAACATCGGCGTCCTTGGAGCTGGTGTTGATTTGAATGTCTCAAGACACTTCAACGTGCGTGGAGACTTCGAATATCAACACTGGAAGGGCTTCCCGAACGGTGCTCTCACGCCCAAGGTCCTGACGGCGGGTGTGGCTTACCACTTCTAAACGATCAGGCAAAAACAAGACAAGAGAAAGGCCCCGGAGCTGCTTCCGGGGCCTTTCTCTTGCAACCAGTTTTCATTTAGAAGTGATATGCAATGCCAACCGTAGGCATGGAGATCACTTCATAACGGTTGGTTTTGAAGTTGTCGATGCCGAGGTTGGGAGCCTTCAGAAGAAATCCACGATATTGTACGCGGATGTCATAGCTTGGGCTGAGCTCGTACGCGACGCCTGCGCCAAAGAGAGCACCGATGTTGGTGTTCTGCTTAGTATCCAAGGTCTGCGTCTGGAAATCGCGGATGGGAGTGAGGATGAAACCTCCGACACCAGCCTCCACAAATGGATTGAAGCTGTGGAAGTTCATGTTGTAGACATAGGCGCCCGTAATCTCCTGCTGCCGTACATGGATGCGGAGGCCATTGGGATAGAAACTGGTGCGGAAGATGTCTGTGTACTGTGCGAAGGAGTAGTTCAACTCCAGAGCGCTCCGCGGCGTGAGCATATAGCGGTAGCTGGCGAGAATGCCGGTCGTTGAATTGGTATTCAACTGTGCGCTGTTGCCATTTATCTGAGGCGCAAAGATGCCCATTGCGCTTACACTCACGTCCTGTCGGCTTTCCTGCCCATGCATTACGGCTGCCGACAGCAGCAGAGCACCCAACCAAATCGTCTTCTTCATTCCGCGGATCAACCTTCACCTTTCCTGCATCCAGGGGCTTGCCCATGAAGGCGGCACCGGCACAGCAATCCATTTTATTGTACCTGCACATGAGCCGGGGAAGGTGGACGTATGTCGTCCTCAGGAAAGTGAGCGAGAAAAGAGTGCCGCGTCGGAGATTGTGCGGGCTCCCGCATCTCTGCTCCATGCTTACTGGGGCGGCACCTGCTGGACCGCTGCCTCGATCTCGACCCAAAATGTCCGTCATCTCGACTGGAGTGGAGAGATCTGCTCTTGTAATCGACCGAAGCACTTTCTCCGCTCCGTTCGCTCCGCTTCGGTCGGTCGAAATGACGAGAGGTTGGGCAAAAAGTGCCTTTGGAGGAGTCCCACCTCTGCCAGGAAATTAATGTGGAGAACGTTCGAGGAGATAGCTGTAGGGATCCCCCGTGGTGGCCGCGTGGGCTTCTACGACCTCCAGAAATGCCATGGCCGCATGCGAAAGCGTAGCCTGCTTACGGTGGACGAGCCGCAACTTACGCTCCATCTGGAGCTCTTTCACCATCACCTGCACCAGAGTTCCGGAGGCGAGTTCGCCTTCCACGCTCAGACCGGGCGCGATGGCGACCCCGTTGCCCATAGCCACGAAGCGCTTGACGGCATCGAGCGAGGGCAATTCCACCTCGATCCGCAGCGGAGTTTTATGGCGGCGGAAGGCGTCCATCACCTTTGCTCGCTGAGGGGAGGGAACGTTGTGAGCGATAAAATCTTCGGAGCCGAGATCGCGGATGGACACGGACTTCGTCACAGCCAGAGGGTGTTTTGGGTGGACGACGAAGGCGAGAGCGTCCCGGTAGACGACGATCGAGCGGACCTGTGGATCTTCCGGGCGAAAGGAGAGCACACCGAGTTCGACGGAGTGTGCCAGGACCTCATCCGCAATACGGCTGGCCAGGGAGCGGTGCACGGTGACCTTGATGCGCGGATGCTTTCGGCGAAAGATGTCCAGAAGCGGAAGCAGGTAGAGGCAGGTGTATTCGTTGGCGGCGAGATTCAGGACGCCACGGTGCAGGGAGCGCAGTTCTTCCAGCGCTCCGCTGGCTTCGGAACGGAGATTGAGCAGCTTTTGGGCGTATTCGCGGAGGATCTCGCCAGCGTCGGTGAGCGAACCATCGCGCATGGAGCGCTCAAAGAGTGCTTCTCCCAGCTCGGCTTCGAGCTTGGCGATGGTCTGGCTGATAGCTGGTTGGGTCCTGCGAAGGCGCACGGCAGCTCGCGAAAAGCTGCGTTCCTGGGCGACGGCGAGAAAGGTTTCGAGCTGAAAGAGATCCAATGCCTGTATCCGATCATTCCAAGAACTTTTGTATAACAATTACTGATGCTGTTATCAGTCCCTATAAATCATGGTTATGTTTACAATATCAACATGAGCACGGGTAGAGTTACAAGCAATCGCGTTCTCTTCTTCGATACCACTTTGCGGGATGGCGAGCAGTCCCCTGGCTGCACGATGCACCATGCGGAGAAGCTCCGTTTCGCGCATCAACTGTCGAATCTGGGCGTAGATATCATTGAGGCCGGCTTCCCGATCGCATCCAAGGGCGATTTCCAGTCCGTTCGCGCGATTGCCCGTGAGCTAAAACACGGCCCGCGAATTGCCGCGCTGGCGCGCTGCAAACGGGACGACATCCTTGCTGCTGGCGAAGCGGTAGAGGCTGCAGAGAAGAATCGCATTCACGTCTTTATCGCTTCTTCGGACCTGCATCTTGAAGCCAAGCTGCGGATCACACGCGCAGAGGCGCTGGATCAGACCGGCGAGATGGTTCGCCTGGCACGCTCGCTCTCCGAAGATGTAGAGTTCTCCGCTGAAGACGCAACACGTTCGGACCTGGAGTTCATGATCCAGCTTGTGAATGTGGCTGTGGAAGCCGGAGCAACGACGATCAATCTGCCGGACACGGTAGGCTATACGACTCCTGCGGAGTACAAGCTGCTCTTTGAGGCGATGCGCGCGCGCATTCCGAACTCCGACGCGTTGATCTTTTCGACACACTGCCATGACGATCTTGGTATGGCCACGGCGAATGCACTTGCTGGCGTTCTGGGTGGAGCGCGCCAGGTGGAGGTCACGATCAACGGCATCGGTGAACGCGCGGGCAATGCCGCGTTGGAAGAAGTAGCTGCGGCGATGATGGTGCGGAAGGATCGCTTCCCTTTCCAGCACAACATCGTGATGAATCAGCTGGCTCCGACGAGTTCGATGCTGGGAGAGATTGTCAGCTTTGGCGTGGCTCCGAACAAGGCTGTCGTGGGTAAGAATGCGTTTGCGCATGAGAGCGGCATTCATCAGCATGGCGTGCTGGCCAATCCGCTGACGTACGAGATCATGACGCCGGAGTCGGTCGGGGTAACGGCAAACAGCATTGTGCTGGGAAAGCATTCGGGGCGGCGCGCTCTGGAGCATCGCCTGACGGAGCTGGGGCATACGCTTTCCAAAGAGGAGTTGGACGCGACGTACACGCGCTTCACCGAACTTGCAGATCGCAAGAAAGCGATCTACGACCAGGACATTGTGGCGTTGTTGCCGCAGAATATGTCCACAAACTAGAAAAGAGAGAGAGATGAATCTGAAGATTGCATTGCTGTCCGGTGACGGCATTGGACCCGAAGTTACACAGGAAGCCGTGAACGTGCTGCAGGCCGTGGCTGCGCACGGTGAACACAAGTTCGAATTTGTTCCGCTGCTGATTGGTGGAGTCGCGATTACGTCGAAGGGTTCCCCCTTGCCTGCGGAGACCCTCGAACAGACACTTGCATGCGATGCTGCCCTGCTGGGCGCTGTGGGCGATAACAAGTTTAATCATCTCCCTCCGAACGAGCGGCCAGAAGCTGGCCTGCTGCAGATTCGCTCTGCACTGGGAGGCTTTGCGAATCTTCGACCGGCGACGGCGTACAAGGCGCTGGCGGACAACTCTCCGCTGCGGCCCGAGATCACCGAAGGCGTAGATATTCTCTTCGTGCGCGAACTGTTGGGTGGGCTCTACTTTGGCGAGCCGCGCTGGTGGGACCGTGAGAAGGCACTTGCGCATAACACGATGGTCTATTCCAAGGCCGAGGTTGTGCGTGTGGCCAAGATCGCCTTTCAGCTTGCGCAGAAGCGCAAGAAAAAGGTGACCTCTGTCGATAAGGCAAACGTACTGGAGGTTTCTCAGCTCTGGCGCGCTGCTGTGACCGAAGTTGCCAAAGATTTTCCGGATGTGACGCTGGAACATCAGCTCGTGGATTCCATGGCGATTCATCTCATGAATACGCCGCGCAGCTTTGATGTCGTCCTGACGGAGAATCTCTTCGGCGATATTTTGTCGGATGAGAGTGGCGTGATTACCGGATCGCTCGGCATGCTGCCCTCGGCGACGCTTGGCGGCAAGGTGAACCTCTATGAACCGGTGCATGGATCGGCTCCTGACATTGCCGGTACAGGCAAGGCGAATCCGATTGGAGCGATCCTTACAGCGGCGCTTGTGCTGCGCCACTCTGCTGGACTGGAAGCCGAGGCCAAAGTCATTGAGGCCGCGGTGATTGAGGCGCTGGAAGAGGGCAACCGCACCGCCGATATCGCGCGCGGAAATATTGCCGGACAGCGCACCGTTTCTACAACCGAGATGGGCAAAATCATTCTCGACAAGATCAAGGCATCACTGAAGTAAGGACAGACATATGGCAGCGAAGACATTGTTCGAAAAAGTTTGGGAGCAGCACATCGTCGCAGAGCCCGCGGGTGAACCGACGCTGATCTACATCGATCTGCAGCTGGTGCACGAAGTCACATCGCCGCAGGCCTTTGACGGTCTCCGCATGGCTGGGCGCAAGCTGCGCCGTCCGGAACGTCACATTGCGACGGTGGACCATAACGTTCCGACGACGAGCGCGCAGGACCGTCTCGTGATCGTGGATCAGGTCTCCGCTGCGTAGGTGAATGCGCTGCGGAAGAACTGTGCGGAGTTTGGCATTGAGTTCTTTGACGTGCAGGACGCATCGCAGGGGATCGTGCACATGATCGGGCCGGAGTTGGCTGCGACGAAGCCGGGCATGACGATCGTCTGCGGAGACTCTCACACGTCGACGCATGGGGCGTTTGGCGCCCTGGCCTTCGGTATTGGAACGAGCGAAGTAGAACATGTGATGGCGACGCAGACGTTGCCGCAGGCGCGTCCGAAGACCTTCCTGATCAATGTGGAGGGCGAACTTCCCTTTGGCGTCACGGCGAAGGACCTCATTCTCGACATCATCGGACGCATCGGTACTGACGGCGCGACGGGATATGTGATCGAGTATGCGGGTTCGGCGATTCGTGCGCTTTCGATGGAAGGCCGCATGACGATCTGCAACATGAGCATTGAGGCGGGCGCACGCGCAGGTATGATCGCACCGGACGAGACGACGTTTGCCTACCTGAAGGGACGACGCTTTGCTCCGAAAGGCGAGCAGTGGGACGCCGCTGTGGCGCACTGGAAGACTCTGCTGACGGATGCGGGTGCGACCTACGACCGTGAGCTGCACATCGATGCCACGACGCTTGCACCTGTGGTGACGTGGGGTACTTCGCCGGGAATGACGACGACGATTGGCTCGTCCGTTCCTACGCTGGACGACGCGAAGAGCGACGCCGACCGCAAGAGCTACGAGCGTGCCTTTGAGTACATGGACCTGAAGCCGGGAACGCCGATGGAAGAGATCAGGATCGACGCGGTGTTTCTGGGATCGTGCACAAACGGGCGCATTGAAGATCTGCGCGCTGCTGCCGCAGTGGTCAAGGGGCATCACATTGCGACAAAAGTACGCGCGATGGTTGTTCCGGGATCACAGGCAGTGAAGCGTCAGGCGGAGCAGGAGGGTCTGGATCTTGTCTTCAAGACGGCGGGCTTTGAGTGGCGCGAGCCGGGATGCTCGATGTGCCTGGGGATGAACCCGGACATTCTGCAGCCGGGAGAGCGTTGCGCTTCCACCTCGAACCGCAACTTTGAAGGCCGCCAGGGTCGCGGTGGACGCACGCATCTTGTCTCTCCAGAGATGGCGGCTGCGGCTGCGATCACAGGCTACTTCACCGACATTCGCAAGTGGAAGGATATCGCTTCCACGCTGCCCACGACATTGCCCGTGGAACGGGTGCTCGCCGAAGGAGGTTCGCGCTAATGATCCCTATCAACGTTCTGACCAGCACTGCCGTGCCTTTGCCGCTTCCGAACATCGACACGGACCAGATTATCCCAAAGCAGTTTTTGAAGCGCATTGAGCGCACGGGCTATGGCGACTTCCTGTTCTTCGACTGGCGCTACAACCTCGATACGCCCGATCACGTGGAGCCGAACGCGGACTTCGTGCTGAACAAGCCGGAGTACAAAGGATCGAAGATTCTGATTGCGGAGAAGAACTTTGGCTGCGGGTCTTCGCGCGAGCACGCAGCATGGGCGATCAACCAGTATGGTTTTCTCGCTGTGATTGCACCTTCGTTCGCGGACATCTTCTTCTCCAACGCAGGCAAGAACGGCATTATTCTTGTTCGCCTGTCAGATGAAGATGTGGAGACGCTGATGCAGCGGTCGACGGCGAATCCAAAGCATGTGATCACGATCAACCTGGAAGAACAGACGGTCACGGACGATCAAGGCTTTAAAGCGAACTTCGAGATCGATCCCTTCCGCAAATATTGCTTGCTGAACGGGCTCGATGACATCGGCCTCACGCTGCGGCACATCGAATCTCTCGACACGTTCGAGAGCAAACATGACCACGATTTCTGGAACGCACCGAAAGCCTAAGGACAACAGTGAGCAACGAGATAGATCCGAAGCAATATTCGAAGGTACTGACCGAAGGTCCAAACCGCGCCGCAGCACGTAGCTATCTGCGCGGCGTTGGTTTCAGCAAAGAGGATCTGCACAAGCCGATCATTGGCATTGCGAATACCTGGACCGAGATTGGTCCTTGTAACTTCCATCTTCGCCAGGTCGCAGAAGCCGTGAAGCAGGGCGTGCGCGAGGCTGGCGGCACACCGATGGAGTTCAACACGGTTACGATCTCCGACGGCATCACCATGGGCACCGAAGGCATGAAGGCTTCGCTGATCTCG
>JAHFTZ010000074.1 GCA_023265355.1 Terriglobus sp. | reverse complement strand
TGTTTTCTTTTCGGTACTTCCGGCGCATGCCCACGTTGGCAGCAAGGACGTGTTTCAGGAGGTTCATGCAGGACCATACAAGTTGTATGTCACGATCCGACCGCCCATCGTGATTCCGGGAGTCGCGACCCTGGAGGTGCGATCGAGCGGAGCTGCGCTCGATAGCATTGAAGCAACGCCGACGCCTATGACGGGAGAGGGCGCAGAGCACCCGCCGACCGCAGATGTGCTTAACCGGTCGAAGGACGACCCAAACTTCTACACTGGCAGTCTTTGGTTGATGGCCAACGGTTCGTGGGAGGTCCGGTTGAAGATGCAGGGCAAGGGGGGAACTCAGATGTCCGCTATTCCAGTGGCCGCTACTGCCTTGTCGACTCTGAAAATGCAGCGCGGCGTGGCAGCGTTTTTGGTTGTATTCGGCATCTTTCTCGTGACCGGAATGGCGAGCCTGATCGGATCGATAGTTGGAGAGGCCCGTCTTCCACCCGGCGAAAGACCCAGTTTGCAACAGCAAAGGAAGGGTACCGTCGCGACGGTGGTGAGCCTGTTGTTTCTGGCTTTGCTTTTATGGTTTGGCAATGCATGGTGGAACCTGGAGGCTGTTGCCACGTCGCTCAAAATTTATCAACCATTGAGTTTGCAACCGATCCTGAACGGCAATGCGCTGCGGCTGCTGGTTGGCTCTCCTGCGAAGGCAGAGTCGGATGGGCATGAAGAGAGAGGTACGAATCATGACTTTATCCCTGACCACGGCAAGATGATGCACTTGTACGCGATTCGTGAGCCGGAGATGGATGTCGCCTTCCATCTGCACCCGGCGCTGCATGGTTCTGAGTTTGACCTGGATCTGCCGGAGATGCCTGCAGGCAAGTATGCCTTGTATGGCGATGTGGTACATGGCAATGGCTTTCCGGAGACGCTGGTGACGAAGCTTGAGGTGCGAGGCGATATGAAGGGCGCACCTCTTGCGGCAGATGACGGATCCGGCAGACCTGCTCCGCTGAGCGCGGGCATGTTGGGAAACAACTACCGTCTGCCGGATGGCTACAGCATGGTGTGGGATGCGCCGTCTTCCTTGCAGGCCAACACTGGTTACGAGGTTCGCTTTCGCCTGCTCGATGCCCAGGGAAAGGATGCCAGCGATGTACGACCGTATCTTGGCATGGCTGGGCATGCGGCTTTTGTGAAGACGGACGGAACGGTCTTTGCGCATGTCCATCCTGGGGGTTCGGCAGCCATGGCGGCCGTGATGCTTGCGAATGGAAATAACGACACCGAGATGGATGGTATGAGCGAGATGGACAATATGCCAGGCATGGTGATGCCGCAACAGCCTCTGTCCAACACCGTTACCTTTCCCTACGGCTTTCCGAGTGTCGGACGCTATCGCATCTTTGTGCAGATGAAGCACGGAGATACGGTAGAGACCGCGACGTTTGATGCCATGGTGCACTGAGACCAGAAAGCCCGGAGAAGCGTTTCAGGCGATCGAGAACGAGATTGTCGTAATGCTGGCCGCAGGGAAGGTGTGGGTAAGTGTGCTGTTTGCAATGGCGGCGACTGTAGCGGGTTTGCGAGTTACGTTATTGGGTTCGGCGAAGGTGTTGTGGGCATGGATATCGGTGTGGGTAAGCACTTCGGCTGAGGCCGAGCGCATGCCGAGACCGGGAAAGCTGATGGTGGTGGTGAGCGGGCGGTCGTGGTGAGGGTTGGTCACAGATAGGGTGAGCGTGTTGCCTTTGCGAGAAGCGGAGGCGGAGAGGCCGGAAAGGGTTTTCTGCGCGGCGGTGGAGCCCACGGTGCTGGCGCCGCCTACGGGGCTGGTCTGGGCAATCGTGTTCTGGATGGAGGGAGCGACGACCTCTGTGCGCAGAGACGTGCCTCCCTGGTGGGCCATGTAGAGGCGGAAGACGTGGAAGACGGGCGTGCGGACGAACTTGTCGTCCTGCGCGAGCATGAGCGAGTGGAGGCAGTTGATGGACTGTGCGACGTTGGCCATGCCGATCTTGTCTGCGTGGCGGTGGAAGATGTCGAAGGTGATGCCGGAGTGCAGGGCGTCGCGCAGGGTGATCTGTTGCGAAAGGTTGTACTTCGGCGCGAGGCGTGTGGAGTCGCCGTACCATGCGCCCCACTCGTCGATGACGAGTTTGGTGTGATGGTTTTTGTCGTTTTCACCGAAGGCGGACCAGGCGTCGGTGATGACGCGATCCATGATGGAGGCGCGCGCGAGCAGATCGTAGAACTGCGGGAGGGTGAAGTCGATGGCTTCGCCTGCGGCGAATTTGGCCGGGTCGCCGGAGGTGTAGTAGTGCGTCGAAAGGCCCCAGGGGAGATGTCCGCGCAGGCCAGCGGCGAGGCGGCGGCTCCAGTCGATGTCGTCGCCGTTGGGGCCGCAGGCTACGAGTGAGGTCTGCACCTGCGGGTAGGTGGGAAGCCAGTTGGCGAAGCGGCGATATTCTCCGGCGTACTCTTCGGGGGTCTGATCGCCGCCGCATCCCCAGCTCTCATTGCCAACGCCCCAGTACTTCACGTTGAAGGGTTCTTTGTCGCCGTTGGCAGAGCGTTGCGCGGCGAGGTCGTTGCCGATGCCTGCGGGCGCGTTGCAGTACTCCACCCATTGGTAGAAGTCGCGCGCGGGAAGGGAGCGCAGATCGGCGGCGAGATAGGGCTCGCAGCCGATGGCGCGGCAGGTGTGCATGAACTCGTGCGTGCCGTACTGGTTGGCGTCTTCCTGCTTCCAGAAGGCGGTGCGCTGCGGGCGCTTGGGGCCGATGCCGTCGCGCCAGTCGTAGGAGTCGGCGAAGCAGCCGCCGGGCCAGCGGAGAACGGGAGCGTTGACGGCGCGCAGGGTGTCGATGAAGTCTTTGCGGATGCCGGTGACGTTGGGAATCTTCGAGTTCTTTCCAACCCAGACGCCGTCGTAGACGACGCCGCCGAGTTGTTCGATGAAGTGACCCTGGACCTCGGGCGCGATGGTGGCGATGGGCTCGTCGGCGAGGACGGTGATGCTGGCTTCGGCGGAGGTCTGCGCGGTGAGGAGCTTTGCTCCGCGGAGGGCGACGGCGGTAGCGGCGGCGGAGGCGAGGAAGGCTCTGCGAGAGGTTTGCATGGTGGAGATGAAGGTATGGGATTGGAGGTGTGGGATGCAAGATTGTGGCTCTTCAGGTTTTGAAAGAGGTTCGTGCTTTGCGCGAAGACCCACACATTGCAAAGAGCTCGATGTATGGGGCACCCGGTCTTTGGAGGGCTGAAGGACAGAAGATCCCTTCGCTGGGCTACGGTAGGACAGAAGAAGAGAGTTTCCTTGAGGATCGCTCTAGCTATCTCTAGATTTTCCCAGAGAGTCTTTGGGAATAGTTTGCCGATTTGAGTGTCAACCCTCAAAAGGTTGCTTTAGAACGAGGGAGAAGCATGATGAATCGACGGAATTTCTTAACAGCAGCGGCAGCAGCGGCGTTTGCTCCTGCAAGCTTTGTTCGCGCAGCCGGGGCTCAGCGAAGGGTGATCGTTGTGGGTGGAGGGTTGGCGGGACTCTCCTGCGCGTACGAGCTGCGTAAGCTGGGATTTGAGGCAATCGTTCTTGAAGGACAGGGGCGTGCGGGTGGTAGGGTGCAGACCCTTCGCGAAGGCCTGGACCCCGGGCTTATAGCCGAGGCTGGCGGAACGCGTATTCCTGATACTCACAAGATGACGCTGGATTATGTGCGCGAGTTTGGACTGTCGCTGGAGCCCTTCAAAGACGGCGACTTCGCCGATGTGATGCATCTGCGTGGCAAGAATTATGTGCGCGGGCATGGCCCCGAACCTGTCTGGCCGCTACAGTTGACTGCGGAGGAGCGCAGTCTGGGCGTTGCAGGTATGGCGAAGCGCCACCTTGGCGAACTGTTGATGGCAGCAAAGGGCAGCGGGGATTCGGCCAACGTACCTGCCGCAATTCTCCAGCAGGATCGATTCACCCTGCAGGAATACCTTGAGAAACAGGGACTCTCCCACGATGCTATCGAGCTTCTCACCTTGGGTGCAGATACCTCGGTAGGAATGGGACTGGCGATGTTGATCAGCTTGAATGAGCAGGTGACAAAGGGGTACTTCCACATCCGTGGTGGCAACGATCAGCTTCCTGATGCGCTGGCAAAGCAGTTGGAGACGATTGGAGCGATTCGATATGGATGCCGCGTGACAAGCGTTGGGCAGAATGACACCGGAGCATGGGCGGTACTGGAACGTGGCGGAGAGCAGGAGACTGTTCGGGGTGACTACGTTGTGTCTGCGCTGCCGTTTTCGGTGGCGAGGAATCTGTTTGCTGACGCGAGACTGTCGATGGAGAAGCAACGAGTGATTCGGGAGTTGCAGTATTGGCCAGTGGATAAGGTATTTCTGCAGATGCAGAGACAGTTCTGGAAGACAGAGGGATTGAGCGGGTTTGCCAATACAGATCTGACATCGAATAAGTTCTGGTCCCTCGGGCCGGAGTCGCCGGACAAGCGCGGCCTGTTGTTGTCGTATGTCGTCGGAAAAAATACGGCGAAGCTCAGTGTGATGGATGCCGAGGGTCGTGTCCGCCAGACACTCGCCGATGCCGAGGTTGTGTTTCCTGGAGCGCAAAAAAACTTCGAGGCGGCTCGAACCAAGAGCTGGAGCGAAGATCCGTGGCAGCGCGGCGGGCTTTCGCGCTTTGATCCTGGCCAGTTGAGCTGGATTCCGATCAATGCACGTAGGGAAGGCCGGATTTTATTCGCTGGCGAGCATACCTCTCGGTGGAACGGATGGATGCAAGGTGCTATCGAGTCGGCACGTCGCGTCGTGAGCGAGATTAGCGCGTAAGCCAGTGTCTCAGATCCTTCCATAACCAAAAGGATCGAGTGCCCGATTCTTCGCGTAGGTTGTGAAGGATGGGGTACTGTCTGTTCTGTCTATGGATGCGCCTTCGGCGCAAAACCCATGTCCCAAAGGCGGGACATGGGGCAGCCGGTTTTATCCCGTTCTAGTGCTTGTGGTGCTTGAGGGCTTCGCGGACTTTGACGACGTGGGTGCCGTGGACGCGGATGGCTTCGTGGAGCTGTTGTCCGGTCACGTGGAACTCCTCCGCCCAGTAGTGTATGTCAGAGGAGAGCTTGGGATTGATCTCGTTGGGGTCGTGCGGACCCTTTTTCGTGGGCTGCTCTTCGGGTACTGCGAGGAGATCGTCGGACATAGTGCCTTCTTTCTTGTATGTAGATGGATGAGCTTAGGCGCGGTGGGGATGTGCGCTGGCTTTCTTCGGTCAAGTCAGTCTGGGCCGGCCAAATGGTTGGGCGCTTTGTGAACTTGTGCGTTAGTGTCTCTAAGAGATGCTGACGGCATCTTCTCACCGGGCATATCTGCCCTCCGCACGTTCACGTAAGCCTACAGGCCACAGAGCCTAGAAGGAGAAGGACTGCAATGGCAACGATTACGACTCGAGACGGGATTGAGATTTATTACAAGGACTGGGGTAAGGGACAGCCCGTGGTGTTTTCGCACGGCTGGCCGCTCACAGCGGATGACTGGGAGAACCAGATGTTGTTTCTTCTGGAGAAGGGCTACCGCGTGATCGCGCACGACCGTCGCGGCCATGGACGTTCGGGTGAGACATGGACCGGCAACGATATGGACACCTACGCCGACGACGTTGCAGAGCTCTTCGATGCGCTGGATCTGAAGGACGCGGTGATGATTGGACATTCGACGGGCGGGGGCGAGGTGGCTCGCTATCTCGGACGCCATGGAACGAAGCGCGTGGCGAAGGCGGTGCTGATCAGCGCTGTGCCTCCGCTCATGTTGAAGACGGAGAAGAATCCGGGTGGTCTGCCGATTGAGGTCTTCGATGGATTACGTGCGGGCCTTGCTGCCAACCGCACGCAGTTCTACAAAGAGGTGCCGCTTCCCTTCTACGGGTATAACCGCGAGGGGGCGAAGATTTCAGAGGGAATCGTCGAACACTGGTGGCTGCAGGGGATGTTGGGGTCGGCGAAGAGTCACTATGACTGCATCAAGGCGTTCTCCGAGACGGATTTTACGGAAGACCTGAAGAAGATCGATATTCCCGTGCTGGTGCTGCATGGGGATGACGATCAGATTGTGCCGATTGGAGCGGCGGGGTTGATGTCGTCGAAGCTGCTGCCAAAGGCAACGCTGAAGGTCTATCCGGGATTTCCGCATGGCATGTGTACGACGCATCCTGAGGTGATCAATCCGGATTTGCTGGCGTTTATCAAGGGGTAAGCGGATTGCTTCGCTGTTGCTGTGACGGTGGTGGGTTTTCGTCATCTCGACCGGAGCGACGGCTTTAGCGTCGCGTAGCGGAGAGATCTGTTCTGATCGCGCGGAGCGCGATGGATGCGCCTTGGGCGCATGACAAAAGCAGATCTCTCCACTTCGCGTTCGGTCGAAATGACGTGTGTTGCTATTAGCTTTTTGTGTCTGCGACGAGTTTTGCGATCACGGTGTTGAGGGCTGTTGTTCCGGTGAACTTCTCTGTGTCGGGATTGCCGAAGTGGATCCAGCCGGAGTTGAAGCCATCGACCATCTCGGCGCGCGGTTCGGTGCGGCCTTCGGGCATGCCCTGTGCGAGGAAGGATGCTGTCCACTCATCGCGTGGAACGGCGATGGCTTCGACGGGATGATGGAGCGTAGAGGCAAAGGCTGCTGCGATGTCGAGTGGCGAATAGTTTTCCGGGCCAGCTACTTCGATGTGGCGTGTGCCCGTCCAGTTCTGGAGCAGCGTCTCGGCTCCGACGCGACCGATGTCTTCCGTGGCGACGATGGGGATCTTGCGGTCGAGGGGTTGCAAGTGGAAGTAGATTTTTCCCTCGCGGGCAGAGGCGACGTCGCCCGCGGAGTTTTCTATGAACCAGCCTGCGCGCAGGAAGGCGTGGGCGATGGGGAGATCTCCGAGTGTCTCTTCGAGCAGGTGCGATGCGGTGATAAGGCCGAGGCCGCTCTCCTGTTCCGCGCCGATGGAAGAGAGGTAGACGGCTTTCTTCGGAAGGGCTTTTGCGAGAGCTTCATGCAGGGCAGAGAGGGTCTTGCGCAGCTCCGGCAGGCCGGGTGAGGGTACAAAGTTCGGCGGCACCATGATGAAGACGCCTTCCACGCCGGTGAAGGCTGCGGTGAGGGCTGCGGCATCGTCGTAGTCTGCGAGGGCGATCTCGGCTCCGCGTGCGCTCCACTGCTTGGCTTTGTCGGGGTTGCGGAGGATGGCGCGGACCTTCTCTCCGTGTTTGAGTAGATGGTCTGCGATCGCTCCGCCCACCCGTCCTGTGATTCCCATGATTGCGTACATAGCTTTTTCTCCTATGTAAGTAGATACTTGTATTTTATAAAAGATGCAAGTAATTACTTGCAATATGCGAAAATCGCTTATGTCGGTTTTTGTGCCAGAGCGGAAGAGGAGTTCGCGGGGAGAGTTACGGGTCGAGGGGCTGCTGTTGGCGGCGGCCAGGCTGTTTGGCAAGCTTGGATATCACCCGGTCACAACGAATGCGATTGCGGCTGAGGCAGGTGTGTCTCCGGCGACGCTCTATCAGTTCTTCCCCAACAAAGAAGCGATTGCGGATGCGCTGGCCACGCGCTACTCGGTGGCCCTGGCAGAGGAGGAAAACTCTGCGGATGTTGCTCTGCTGGCGAAGAGGCCGTTTGCTGAGGCCGTGGCGGCGATCATGAAGATCGTGGTCGTCTTTCACCAAAAGCATCCGGCGTTTCGCATGCTGCTGACGGAGGCTCCGCTTTCTGAGGGAGCGATGGGAGAGAAGCATCGCCTGTCGGAGGCCTTTGTAGGGCAGCTTGCGGAGTTCCTGATGATGCGGCGTCCCACGCTGGCGAAGGCGGAGGCGCTCTGGAGCGCGGAGATCTGCCTGGTCATTCTGAAGGGATTTCTGCCGCAGGTGGCGGGACGAAGGACAGCGGAACGCACGCGGATGATCGAGTCGATGAACGAGGTGATGGTGCGGTTTCTCGAACCGATCGTCCGCGCAAAACGCTAATTTATTTAGGACGAACACTTCACTTCAAGCGAACACTGTAGAGCGATGTCCGTGCGAGGATGTAGAGCGTCTTATGGTCTGCGCCGCCGATGGCGAGCGCGATGGGCCGCTCGGGGACTTCCAGCATGCCGATCTCTTCTCCTTTGGGATCGTAGAGATAGATCTGGCCTTCGGCGATGAAGACGTTTCCGTGCGCGTCCGAGGTCACGCCTTCGCCGCCGCGTTCGGCGAAGAGGTCGAGGTCGGTGAGCGTGCCATCGGGGGCGATGACGGCGGAGTAGGTCTTATGTTCGGACTCGTCGGAGAGGTAGGTCACGTCGCCGGTCTTCCCTTTTGTGAGCGAGAAGGCGCGGAGGACGTCCTGCATCTTGATGCCGTAGTAGAGAGTGCCCTTGATGAAGTCATCGCCTGCG
>JAHFTZ010000073.1 GCA_023265355.1 Terriglobus sp. | reverse complement strand
GATGACAGCCGCCAGTTGCGCTCGCGCGGCGTCGGTCTTGGGAAGATTGAAGTTTTCGACCCTGCTTCCATATCGCTTGAACCACCCCGGTTCGGCGACCGCCGTCAGCCACTCTGGCGCTATGACCGCAAGGCCGTTCAGCGCCGCCCGCAGCGTCTCACCGACACGTTCCAGCCGGTTCATCGTCCGGACCGCAGCCAGAACGTGCGTCGAATCGGTGCGCTGCTTGCCACGCTGCTTAAGCAATCCCAACTCCTGCACCCGTTCCAGAAGTGCATCCAGCAAGATCAACTCCAGCTTTCCTTCAACAAGACGAGTGCGGAACTCGCTCAACACGGTATGGTCGAAGCCCGAGTCTGTTAACTCCAGGCTGAGTGCGTACTTCCAGTCGATCCGGCCCCGAACCCCATCCGCCGCCTGACGGTCGGAGAACGCTTCCGTGAACTGGAGGATAGTCGTGAGCGCCAGCCGCCAGGGAGACTCAGCCGGCTGGCCGCGCCGAGGAAACAGAGCCGCAAACTGCTTGTCCCGATACACGCCACTCAACGCATCGGCGATGCGAAGGCAGGCACACCCTTTCGGAAACGCAGCCAATGCCACACGGCGTGTCTCGTCCGGAACACTGAAGTCTTCTTGCGGTTTGAGGGACATGGTTGAATCTTCCAGCGGACAGACGCTCATCGCACCCAAAGAATCATCTCCCGCACCAGGCTTGATTCCTCATCCGCTGAATTCGCCACCAGTGTCAACATTGCTGCCACCGGGGGCAATCTAGCAAGTTGCTGAGCACTCATACGGGCCGACTGGCTTTACCTTGTGTATCGGGTTCTGATATCTTTCGTGGGATTACTTGACGGAGGTCTCTTCGAACGGATTTGTCGCGACCGGTCGCGATCCCAATCTTCACGCCGGCATTCAATAGACGTAGGAGCTGCTCTCGGATCTCTTGTTTTGGGTGATCAAATCTGTCGGCAACGTCGACCAAAGTGCCATCATCATCGAAGATGATCGATGGATCGGCGATGCATATATGTCGGACAAAAAAAATTGCTAGATGCTCGCGCCATGTGTCATACAGAGGCGAAGTCCGCACCAAATGAATTGGTTGGTGAAATTTCCTTCTGATGGCCTGTAGATATTGACTTTTTTCAGAAGCTGGGCCAAGAGCGGTTGAAAGACGATAAGGCTGGCTTCCGAACCGAGGTGCCCCTGGACGACCTGGATCCAAACCCTTATGCGCACCTGCTACCTCTGCGATTCGCATGGTTACAAAAATCCCGGCTATCGGACCAAGAAGAGGGTCGCCGACCAGAGCAAGTACAACTCGCGGTACGGACGGAGGTATCAATTTGAGGGTACTTCGCACAGGGTGTCGGCTGGCACCAGAACTTATAGCGAGAACCGCTGAGGTGCTCTCGTTTTTTGCTATCCAGTGGTGCCTCCCGTGAGGGAAATTTCTCAAATCAGAAAGCTTTATTGATCCCAAAGCAGCTTCGCTGAAGCGGGACTCGATATCTATCGCAACTGGCCCCATTGCTGGATCAAAAGGCACGAGCCAGACCTCGCGAGACAGGATTGGCTCGCTTAGTTGATGTAAGGCGGAGAAACTGACAGATCTTCAAGGCCGGCACGAAGAAGGTCCTCTAAGCTCTTCGGAATGCTTTTTCCCAGGAATGTCGCGTAGCCTCGTGCTAGAAGGATGAGAAACGCAGCGAGCGAATTCGTTGCGAGGAATTCGTCCTTGCCGGTGGGAAGGTCATATTCGATAATATTTGCCGTAACGTGACGGAGTTGTTGAGCTGCTGCACTTTGTCGCTACGTATCGACAACTTTAGATAGCGAGTACGCCCTGAGTTCGAACCATTTGTTTTTTCTCAAGCGATAGCGAAGACCCGCAGATCCCAAAGTCTCGATTTCGATGGGAGGCTGGCTTATACATCGCAAGTCATTAATATTCGAGATGCAATCTTGTGAATACTTGAAAATATGGCAACTGGATAGCGCCTCTGTGAACAGCTTTGGCTCTCCAATCATCGATGGCTCAAAACGACGATTGCTCCACTTTCTGATGCTCGTTTGGAGAGATCAAGAGCTGCCCTCGATATACGATCGTAGAAAAAGACCCGCAGGTTCGACATTTCTGATTCGATATCCAGTAAAGGCTTCGCGACAACAGCTCTGTAACTTGGAAGGTGCGCCCAACAGCCTGGGCAATACCATGAAAAGCTGTGTGTCTTATGGCCGCGCGACTTTGAAAAGATTCGTTGGCCAATGATTGGCGGAGTTGCGGTCGGCTTAACGGAAAGAAGCGACGTGTTTACGCAACAATCGCCCGTGGTGGCGACGAGCAGGGTCTCCCGCAAGCGCGGCTTTAGAACTCCCTCTGCGACGCAATGATCGAGAAACGTGAGCAGGCTGTCGTAGAAGCCGCCGAGGTTCAGAAGACAGATGGGCTTCTCATGCAGACGGAGACCCTGCCACGCGAGAACCTCGAAGAGCTCCTCCAAAGTTCCATAACCTCCGGGAAGGATCAGGAAGGCATCGGAGAGTTCACCCATCAGCGCTTTGCGCGCGTGCATGGTGTCCACCACGTGCAACTCGGTGCAGCCGTTGTGCGCCACTTCCAGGTCCACGAGCACGTGCGGAATGACGCCGCGCACTCTGCCTCCATTGGTAAGCACAGCGTCGGCTACCGTACCCATCAGGCCGACCTTGCTGCCGCCATAGACGAGATCGATCTTGCGCGATGCGAGGACGGAACCAAGCTCCAAGGCGGCCTGCGTCCACATGGGATCTCGACCGCTTGCCGAAGCGCAGAAGACACAGAGAGCGCGAAGGGAAGACATGCATCCAGTATGCAAGAAAAGGCTCTGCATTCGCCTGGGCTACCAAAGCGAATGCAGAGCGGTGAGTGGGACTGCGGTGCGACAGGACTAGCTGATGGTGCAGATAGCGCCGTTCAGGGCTGCGCCCACCTGAAAGATCGTTTCCCCATCCTTGTGCTTGCCCTGGTCGCCTACCGAGGTTACGGCAGTGCCTGCGGCCGTGCTGACTTTCGTGCTCTCGTTCGGCTGCAGGGTGATGGTCTGCTCGCCAACGTGAACTGTCCGCGTCTCCGTCGATCCATTCTTGAGAGTGATCTTCACCATCTTCTGATGCGCGATCTTATCGTTTGAGACGAGAAGAAGCGGAGCAGCGTTGCTGGCGATGGGCATGGAGACGAGTGCTACGAGTGCGAGGCGAGATGCGATGTGACGAATCATGATGTTCTCCGAAGTATTGTGATTGCGACGGAGTCACACTTGCCTAACTTCAGGTGGGCTTCGTCACGCACAAACAGTTACGGTAGAGACTCACGAGCAGTTCCATTTATTTCAAAAAGAACGATGAATTATTTTTCACAATCTTTTTTGCTCACCAAAGCAACGTTTCACGGTCGCGTTGACACAGCGGTAAACTAGAGAAAACGAGGGGCGTGGGACGTGCAACATCTTCTGGACCAAATGAATCCGCAGCAGCGCGAAGGCGTTTTACAGGTCGATGGACCTGTACTTCTATTGGCTGGTGCTGGCTCGGGAAAAACACGCGTCATTACGCATCGCATTGCTTACCTTATCCAGGAGCGCGGCGTCGCGGCAGACTCTATCCTTGCCGTGACCTTTACCAATAAGGCCGCGAAGGAGATGGGCGAGCGCGTCGATAAGCTCATCGGACATAGCTCTCTGGCGAAGCCGCTGATTGCGACATTTCATTCGCTGTGTGTGCGCATTCTGCGCCGCGATATCGAAGCCCTGCGCGTGAACGGAGTCGGCCTAACGAAGAGCTTCGCGATCTACGACGAGAACGATCAGCAGGCTGTGGTGAAGCAGGCGCTCAAGCGCCTCGGCATCGACGACAAGCAGTTGAAGCCACGCGTTGCTCTGGGCCGCATCAGCTGGGCGAAGAATCACATGATCGATCCGCAGGAGTATTTTCTTGCGTCCGCGAATCCGCTGGAAGAGAAGATCGCGCACATCTTCGAGAGCTACAAGAAAGAGCTCTTCAAGAACAACGCTCTGGACTTCGACGATCTCCTGCTCGAAGCGGTGCGTCTGCTGAAGTCTTCCAGCGAAGTGCGTGAGCGCTACAACCGTCGCTACCAATATCTTTTGATCGACGAGTATCAGGACACGAACCGTCCACAGTATGAGTTGATGAAGCTGCTCGCGGGCGAACGCGGCAACGTCTGCGTCGTCGGCGATGAAGATCAGAGCATCTACAGCTGGCGCGGCGCGGACATCAAAAACATTCTTGAGTTCGAAAAAGATTTTCCGGACACGAAGGTGATTCGACTCGAACAGAACTATCGCTCCACGCAGACGATTCTGGAAGCCGCTGGTGCTGTAGTGAAGAACAACGTGCAGCGCAAGGGCAAGGAGCTGTTCACGACACGCGAAGGCGGGTCGATGATCGGTTACTACGAAGCCCCTGATGGCGAAAACGAAGCGCTCTTCATCGCAGACCGCATCCAGACCTATCTGCGCGAAGCCGGGCAGAAGGAAGACGCGCCGCGATGCGCTGTGCTCTATCGCACCAACTCGCAGTCGCGATTGGTGGAAGAAGCTCTGCGCCGTTATCAGATCCAGTACCACATGGTCGGTGGCTTCTCGTTCTATGAACGCGCCGAGGTCAAGGACCTCCTCAGCTATCTGAAGCTCGTGCAGAATCCGCGTGATTCGATTGCGTTGGGACGTGTTGTGAACTCTCCCGCACGCGGCATCGGCAAGACCACGATGGAGACGCTGGAGCGCATGGCGTTGTCCACGGGCCTGAGCACATGGGACGCGATCGAACGCGCCATCCAGGAACAGCTTCTGCCTGCACGCGCGCTCACCGCCCTTGCTGGATTTCGCCGATTGATTCTCGATGCGCGCGCGATGCTGGGCAGTGAGTTTGCCGAAACGCTGGCCGCGGATGCCGCTGGCGAAGAAACTGTGGACGAGAGCGTTGAGTTCATCGGACAGGAAGAGAACGCCTCCACCGAAGACGAGAATGTTGATACCTCGTTTGATACAAGCTTTAACTTCGGATTTGATTTTGGACCGAGCGAAGAGATCTCCACAATTGCAGCAGAGAACTCCGTCGGCTTTGACGCGGACGTAGATACAAGCTTCGATGCTGCGGCGTTCAATCCCTTTGCGGCCTCCACGCAGAAGCACGAGACACGCGTCTCGGAGATCAAGGCAGACGTGGCCAAGGTGGAAACATCCACCCGCGTGGACGGCTTCCGCGCGCCGGGCGATCCGGCCACCTTGCCGGAGCTCATCAAGTTCCTCAACGACCGTTCCGGGTACATCAAGACGCTCGAAGCAGAAGGCACACCCGAGGCATTCAGCAGAATTGAAAATCTGAAGGAACTTGCGAATGCTGCACAGGATGCGCAGGAGCGCGGCGAGACGTTGGCCACCTTCCTCGACCACGCCGCGCTCGTCAGCGACGTGGACCAGTACAACGCCGATGCGCGCGTGACCATGATGACGCTCCATGCGGCCAAGGGTCTGGAGTTTCCGCTGGTCTTTCTCTGCGGCATGGAAGAGGGGCTCTTCCCGCACTCGCGCACGCTGCAGGACCCATCGGGCCTCGAAGAAGAGCGTCGTCTCTGCTACGTCGGTATGACGCGGGCGATGGACACCCTCATCCTGACGCGCGCGCGGTACCGCCGCAGGTACGGCTCCGACATGCCAGAGGCAAGCATCGCTTCGCGCTTCCTGGAAGAAGTCCCCTCACGCCTTGTGGAAGACCTCGGCAGCCCCTCCGACAGTCGCAGCGCCTGGAACTCCGGTCGCGAGTACGGTTACGGCGGCAACAAAAAGTGGAGTTCGCGGCGCGGCAACGACGACGGTTACGGCAGCGAGAGGCACTACAACTACGAAGACGAGGACCAGAGCGCCACCGGGCACTCCTCTTCTTCCAGCACTCCAAAACCGAAGACAGGACTACAGTTCGGAATCAAGGCGAACTCCGGCGCAGAAGGCTCAATCGACAACATTGCCAGCTTCTTCGGCGCGCGCGGACAGAAGGTGGATCGTCCCAAACTGGAGATTCCTGACCAGAAAAGCTCTACCGGAATCCGCAACGGCTCCCGCGTCCGGCACCCCAAATACGGCGAAGGAACGGTCTTTCGGCGCGAAGGGGATGGGGACGATGCCAAGATTACAGTACAATTTGCACAGCACGGCGTGAAGAAGCTGGTGGAGAAGTTCGCCCAGTTGGAGCGCCTGTAAAAGTTTCGAAATCGACAAGAGAGAAGAGTTTCCTACCAACATGGCAAACACCAAGAGCATTACCGATACCGACGAGCGCAAGAAGGTAAAGCGCGCCGCACGCAAGGCCGCACCGGCCAAGGCAGCACGCACCACTCCCCGCGGCTCCAACAAAAAGAAGCCCAAGGCCATGACGCGCGGAACCTCCAAGCGCTAGGGACTAGCCGTCCAGGCGTACGCGCTTCGCGCAAGACCACAGATGCAAGAGAGCAAAGGGTAACCGGCGACGGTTGCCCTTTGTCTTTGTGCGTTTGCCGATAAGATGAAATCACCACCCACATTCTGCCGGAGGGCCGGAAGCTGCCTAGACAGATCTTTGCTACGAAGTCGATCGACAAACTAATCTCGGATTCCGAGAATCCTGAAAAGGCGCTGCGGAAGACGCTCGGCCCGGTCTCGCTGACCGCGCTGGGCATCGGTGCCGTCATCGGCTCTGGCATCTTCACCGTCATCGGCACGGCGATCGGTGGCAACCCGTCGCGGATTGCCGACTGGAAGGGCTCCCCTATCGTCGATCTGATCCTGCACCACGGCGCCGTGGCAGGCCGCCCGGGAGCGGGACCTGCGCTGGCGCTCTCGCTGGTGCTGGTGGCCATCGTCTGCGCCCTGACGGGGCTCTGCTACGCGGAGCTCGCCAGCATGATCCCCATTGCGGGATCGGCCTACACGTACACCTACGCGACGCTGGGCGAGCTGATCGCCTGGATCATCGGCTGGGACCTGATCCTGGAATACGCCTTCTCAAACATGAGCGTCTCCGTGGGATTCGCTGCGCACATCGTGGACCTGCTCGACTGGCTTGGCATCCGCCTCGATCCCAAGTGGCTCTCACCCGCCTTCCTTCCTCTCGGCCTGCAGGATCTCTCCGGAAAGGACATCTTCGCCTCCGGCTGGCACTTTGGCTTTGATATTCCCGCGTTCGTCGTCGTCCTTCTGCTCACGGTGGTGCTGGTGCGCGGTATCCGCGAATCCGCGCGGACGAACAACATCATGGTGCTGGTGAAGATCGCCGCCATCCTGCTCTTCATCGGCTTCGGCACAAGCTTCATCCACGGATCGAACTACCATCCCTTCTCGCCCAACGGCTTCTCCGGCGTGCTGGCGGGTGGATCGATCATCTTCTTCACCTATATCGGCTTCGACTCGGTTTCGACGGCGAGCGAAGAGTGCAGAAATCCGCGGCGCGATGTGCCCATCGGCATCATCGCCACGCTGATCGTCTGCACCATCCTTTACGTGGGCGTAGCAGCAGTTCTGACGGGCATGGTGCCCTGGCAGAGCATCGCGGGCGATGGAGCACCCGTGGTGAATGCCCTCAAGCGCGTCAGCCTGCTGCCGGGAGCGCATCGCCTGCATTGGGTGCGCCTCTTCGTGCTGCTGGGCGCTCTGGTGGGCATGGTGTCGTCCATCCTGGTCTTCCAGCTGGGTCAGGCGCGCGTCTGGTACGCCATGAGCCGCGACCGCCTTCTGCCAGACGTCTTCTCCAACGTGCATCCGAAGTTTCGGACACCCGCGTTTGCAACCTGGGTAGCGGGATTCCTGGTGGCCATTCCAGCCGGGCTCTTCGACGTGGGCACCTTCGCCGAGATGTCGAACATCGGCACACTCTTCGCCTTCGTCCTGGTCTCCATCGGCGTGCTTGTGCTGAGACGGAAAGACGCCGGTAGACATCGCGGATTCCGCGTGCCCTTCGGCCCGGTGATTCCCGTGCTGAGCACCTTCTTCTGCGTCCTTCTGATGGCCGGTCTGCCCGCGATTACGTGGGTGCGATTCTTCGTCTGGCTCGTGATCGGGCTCTGCGTTTACTACTTCTACAGCCGCAAACGGAGCGAGTTCTACCAGGCCTCCGACCCGAGATGAAGAACCCCTTTGCTCACTTTGCCCTTTAACAATTTCCCGAATTTCCTGAATAAATTAGCATTCTGGAAGAAGAAACATGGGGACACTTCAACTAGCCTCCCCATGTTCTTCAGAACGCGAAATAGGACGCAAGCTCTAAGACTTCGACTTCCTTTTCCCTGTCCCGATATCTTCCGTAGAAGGTGTCAAAATTTCAGTATCAAATTCCCGCCCGATCTCCGCAATCTTACGAGCCTCATCAGGGGTTTGAGCCGAAGCAGGTGTCACCTTCGAACC